>JAKAZF010000020.1 GCA_021826605.1 Planctomycetota bacterium
CAACGGCGCGAATGTCATCCGGTGTCAGCGGTGTGGTATCGGCATACATGTCACGATGCCGCGAAAACGCAAAGACATTTTCAATATACAACTGGAATTCATTGATCTTCAACGCCGCCAACTGCTTGACCAGCCATAACAGGGTTGGCAATGTCGGTACTTTTCCGCGTGATACATCATGGTAGAAACCGCGCCGTTCATAATCGGGCCAATCGGTTATGCGCATGCACGGCCAAAGCATTCCGTTTTGCCGGGCCATCTCAATGAGCGTCTGCAAAGCGTAAAACAGCCCGACATCAGTTTGTGCCCGTACCGTTATCCCATCAGGCCGAATATCAATATCATATCCCTGAGCATGACTGATCGCGGAATCCAGCACGAGGTGAACGCGCGCCGTAGAGGCGGACGTTCCGGCATCTTTGGGCGCAGGTGGGTATTTGAGCAACCGGCGCAGTTCTTCAATCGCCGCATGTACACCGGGATCAGCCGAGTCACATCGCACCGTCAACCCTGCAGCGACCATATTGGAATAGCCGTCTTTGCGTTCACATCGCTTCGGATATGGAATCAAGTGCAATGTCATATCGGGTTCCGATGGGACAATTTTAAGGCTTAATTTGCGTCCGTTAATGATCTTACCACCAGCCAGCGTCCACCTTTGTCTGGTCCAATTCTTTTAAGCTTTCCGATGGTTTTGAGTGACGCAAGATGTTTCTCAATTGATCTTGTGGATAATCCTAAAGCCGCAGCTGCTTCACGGGCACTGGCGGTGCTGTTTCGGGCCAAAAACTTCAGGAGTTTCTCCGAACTTTTCTCCGAACTTTTCTCCGAACTTTTCTCCGAACCCTCGTTCTGGCCAGGTGTCACCGGAGAGGCAGCGAGGGTCTCTTTTGATTTCAATGCAAAATCGGTGGACCTGAAGAATAGCGCCGTAAAAAAGTCATCTGGCGTAAATTCCGGCGGGCGCAGCCCGGCGGCGGCCATGCCCTCTTTCATTTTGTTGATACCCATTCCAATACGCTCGACCTTATGCAGGCGAAAAAACAAATCGGACACAATCTCATTGCGACGAACTGAAACTGAGCCAAGCCTGTGGGTAGACATTCCCCGGGGCAGACCGCCGGGGTTGCGGATTTCCACCCGGTCATCGTAAATTTCGAGGCTCGCCTGCGTACCGGGAACACTGTAGTCCCGGTGCATAAGCGCATTGACAACCGCTTCGCGTATTACCTCGATGGGAATTTCATATATATCATATCGATTCACGCCCTCTATCTCACTGCGAATATTAAGATGCTTGCGGATAAAGGCCATGGCTTCATTGAACTGAGTCAAGAGGTCATCCCGCACGTCACGCCGGTCATAGATATGCGATTTGCCGGTGCCCTTAAACGCAAGAAGAGTCAGTTGTGCTTGATGAATATGTTCATGCACATTCGTGCCGAAGAAAAGAACACCCGCATTATTCACCTGTGTTTTATTGGCGGTGCCAAGGCTCCGCAGAAAATTCGCGGCACTGGTATTTCCGATGCGTATGCCCGCCTCCTTGGTAAAAGCCCGTATCTTGGCCCGGGAAATATCTTCAAAGCTAAACCCCTTCGCCGCTCTCTCTTCAAAAGGAATTGGTTCGTTTTCGGTAAACATCGCCCGTAGTTCGGTGTGGCTCATCTTTTGGGTGGAGCCATTGAGTCGGCGGTAATAACCGGAGCCGCAGGCGTAAGGTTTGTCCATGCCTTCTGGAACGGTAATGACCACAACCTGACCGACCTGTTTGATTTCTACGGCAACGGAGGGGTTGCAATTGCGTGCCAAGCTATTGATCCGGGCCTTCAAGTCATTGTTCAGGTGCTCACCAACAATAGTATTATCATCCCGCACGCCAATGAGGAGTGTTCCTCCCCGCGCGTTGGAAAAGGCTACAATGTCCTCATCAATACGCGGTGAATAGCGCTCCTTAAATTCAAGGGACAGGCCCTCGCCTTCGCGGATGAGAAGCATGATTTTATCAATTTCCGAGGGGAGGTGTGCCACAATTCGCTCCATAACGGAATCCTAACGCCGCTTAAACTGCTTTTCCAGATCCCGACGCTCCAGCCGGATGGTGGTGGGGCGGCCATGCGGGCAGTTGCTGGAACGCTCAACGTCATGTCGTCGCGCCAGCAGTGCCGCGATTTCCTGATTGGCCAGCGGATCACCCGCTTTCACCGCCGCCTTGCAGGATGCCATGTCGAGCACTTCGTGCAATAATTCCTCATCCGTAATGCCGGTGGGGTTCTCCGCCACTTTGTCCAGAAGTTCACGTACAAAATCCATTGTGTTCAGTCGGGACAACAGACTTGGCAGACTCTGCACCGCCACACTTGATGCGTCGAATTGTGAAATTTCAATCCCCAGCGATGCCAGCAACCCCCGTACCCGCTCCAGCGCGGCCAGTTGAGTGGCGGTGACGGAAACCACCACCGGCAGTAAAAGCCGCTGTCCCGCCATGCTGTGATTTCGCACCCGTGCTAAAAGCTGTTCATAAATCACCCGTTCATGCAGGGCATGCTGATCAATGACCAGCAATCCATCGCCATCTTCCACCACAATAAAACTGTTGTGAAACTGCATGAATTTGGGTGTCGGGCCGGCGACAGATGACGCGGGCGTCCAGGCCGCAGGCTCCGTTGAGGCAACTGACGGTGTTGGCGTTGCCCTGTTCACTGTTTCCCCCGGAAAGTGTTCCGGTTCCAGTGGAGGTTGGTTCGCAACAATACCGGGTTGAGCAGATACTGCTTCGCTGGGAACCTTGACGGTTCCGGTTGGTAGCTCCAATGCGTTTTGCAGCGGCTGCGGATCACGGAAAAATTCAGCAATCACCTGCCGCCGCTCTTCCGTCTGATTAGCCATGAACACATTGGCCGATTCCGTTGTTGGCGCGGCGGGCAGCTTCATGCGTGGTGTAAGATCAGAGGCCAGCAGCCTTTCCCGAATGGCCGCCAGTACCGCGCGATAGGCCAGGTTGGGTTCCCGGAAACGGACTTCAATTTTCTGCGGATGCACATTGACATCAAATGCGGACGGTGGCATGCGCATGAAAATGACGGCCACCGGTTGCGCCTGCGGCTCAATAAGTCCGCGAAAAGATTCCTTGACCGCATGAAAAATAGACCGATCCCGGATATAGCGGCCATTGAGAAACAGATATTGGTAATGGGCGGTGGCGCGGGCGGTCGCGGGTGTGCCGACAAATCCGGTGACGGAAATGCCGGATTCCGTATGCTCCAGCGGGATCAGTTGTCCGCGCAATTCTTTATTCAGGCCCGCAACAATTCGCGCCTGCGCGTCGGTGGTCGCCGGCAGATTCAAACTGGAGCGGCCATTGTGGGTCAGCGTAAATGCGATTTCCGGATGCGCCAGCGCCGTGCGCAAAACGGTTTCGGAAATATGTCCGAATTCCGTGGAATCCCCGCGTAAAAACTTCCGCCTGGCCGGTACGCAATAAAACAGATCCCGCACCTCAATGCTGGTCCCGACCGGTGCCGCGCATGGTACGGGCCGCTCCACGACGCTTTCCCGCACCACGGTCTGAACGCCTTGCGCATCAATGGCCCGCCGCGTGACAATAATCGTATGGCTTACACCCGCGATGGAGGCCAGAGCCTCCCCGCGAAATCCCATGGTTTGAATGGCAAACAAATCATCAATAGTTTGAATTTTACTGGTGGCATGCCGCGCCACGGCCAATGCCACTTGATCCGGCGCAATACCCGAACCATCATCGGTCACGCGGATCAGCGTGCGTCCGCCATTTTCAATGGCAATCGACACCCGCGTGGCCCCGGCGTCCACCGCATTATCCAGAAGTTCCTTGACCACGCTGGCCGGGCGCTCCACAACTTCGCCCGCGGCAATTTTATTAATCAGCGCATCCGGCAGCACGTGGATGTCCCGTCGCTGATTTGGAGAATCCGATGCCGTTGGTTCCACGGTATTCATACGTATTAAGCATAGCGTGAGAACAGCCATTCCGGCCAGTGAACGAAAAATAGAGGAATCGGCATGGGTGTGGCCATATTTTTTGGCAAAGGGCGGGTAATGGGCCTGATGGTGCACCGGCATTCGTCTTAGCGCCGGCATTTATGCCGCTGGCTTCGGTATTCCTGCCAAAAATGATGGCCACAGCCAATCGGCATTGACACCTCTTCTACCAATTCGTACAATCCGATCACTGCCGGAGATTTCAATGCGCGTTGCCTTTTTTGCGGGGCGTCGCATTGAATTCGCAGAGTGCTGCGATTATTGAGGCACCTAAAAAGGGAAGTTATGCCGGAATCAACATCTTCTGTTCTGAATCGCAAGGGCCTGGGCGTTACATCCCGGTCTGACGCATGGTGGGTTGGTCCGCTTAGTGTGTTTCTGGGGCTTACCGCCTTCGGCATATATTCGACATGGGCGGCGTGGCAGGGAGCGTTTTATGCCTATACAGGCCATGGTGCCTATTATCTCTCGCCCTTCTATTCACCGGATGTGAAGTCATTATTGGGCGTGAATGTCCCATTTTCTTATGCTTTTCTTATCTTGTGGATTCCGCTGGGGTTCCGGGCCACCTGTTACTATTATCGCAAATCCTACTATCGGGCGTTTTTTCTCTCTCCAGCGGCGTGTGCGGTGGGGGAACCAGCAGGGCGCACATACAAGGGTGAATCGGCATTTCCCTTTATTCTCCAGAATATCCATCGCTACTTCTGGTATCTGGGAATTCTTGTGCTGGCGTTCCTCTGGTATGACGCGATCCGGGCATTTTTCTTCGCCGGGAAAAACGGGCATCTGCAATTTGGCGTGGGCGTCGGCACACTGATCATGTTGTTCAATGTTATTGCGCTGTCCGGCTTCAGTTTCGGCTGCAATTCATTTCGGCACATGGTGGGCGGAAAGCTGGATTGCTTCAGTTGCTCCGCATCCACCCGCGCCCGCTACAAATTGTGGGGCGGTGTGACCATTCTGAATTTGAAGCACATGGAATGGGCCTGGGTCAGCCTGTTCTCAGTTGGTTTTACCGATCTGTATATCCGGCTTTGCGCCATGGGTATTTGGCATGATGTGAGGATTATCCATTAAAGATTACGAAGATAAGTACGAAACACACGAACATGATGTGATTGTCATCGGTGCCGGCGGTGCCGGGTTGCGGGCGGCCATTGAATGCTCCGCCATGGGCATGAAAACCGCGCTGATCTGCAAATCCCTTCTGGGCAAGGCGCATACCGTCATGGCTGAAGGCGGCGTGGCGGCGGCCTTGGCGAATGTGGATTCAGCGGACAACTGGCAAACGCATTTCCAGGACACCATCTTCGGCGGCAAGTACCTCAACAATTGGCGCATGGCCGAGATTCACGCCAAAGAATCTCCCGATCGTGTCAACGAACTGGAAAAATGGGGCGCGGTTTTTGACCGTACTTCCGATGGAAAAATCATCCAGCGGCCTTTCGGCGGTCATACCTATCGCCGACTGGCGCATGTCGGCGATCGCACCGGCCTGGAAATGATCCGTACCCTCCAGGATAAAGGCATCCATCAGGGTATTGATGTTTATATGGAATGCACCATCACCCGCCTGCTTAAAGATGGCGACCGCGTGTGCGGAGCCTTCGGCTACTGGCGTGAGACGGGCCGTTTTGTGGTGTTCAAGGCCAAATCCGTGATTTTGGCCAGCGGTGGCATCTGCAAAATGTACCGCATTACCTCCAACTCCTGGGAAAGCACCGGCGATGGCATCGCGTTGGGTTATAACGCCGGGGCGCAATTGCTGGATATGGAATTTGTCCAATTCCATCCCACGGGTATGGTCTGGCCGCCGGGCGTGCAGGGACTGCTGGTAACCGAAGCTGTGCGCGGCGAGGGTGGCATCCTGCGCAATAATAAAAATGAACGCTTCATGGAAAAATATGATCCCAAACGCATGGAACTTTCCACGCGCGATGTGGTGGCCCGATCCATCTACACCGAAGTGAAAGAAGGCCGCGGATCACCCCATGGCGGCTGCTTTTTAGATGTTTCCCATCGTGGAGCCCAATACGTCAAGAAAAAGCTGCCCAGCATGTATCATCAGTTCAAAGAACTGGCGGATGTGGATATTACCACCGGGCCGATGGAAGTTGGTCCCACCGCCCATTACGCCATGGGTGGCATCAAGGTAGATGCGGAAACTGCCGCCACGCGCGTGCCGGGGCTGTATGCCGCCGGTGAATGCTCCGGCGGAATGCACGGAGCCAATCGCCTGGGGGGCAATTCGCTTTCTGATCTGATTGTTTTCGGGCGGCGCGCCGGTGCGGCCGCGGCTGAATATGCCAAGAATGCAAAACCGGCGAATATCGACGCGGCGGAGGTTCAAAGCGCCGCCGCGGAAATGACCGGATTTTTTGGCCGCCCCAACGCGGAAGACCCCTATAAACTGCACGTTGATCTGCAAACCATGATGGAAAGTCTGGTGGGCATATTCCGTGAGGAAAAAGATTTGACCGCCGCGGTTGCCAAACTCGAAGAATTCAAACATCGCGCCGCCAATGTGGGCATCAATGAAGGGCAGCGGATGTTCAACCCCGGCTGGCATCTGTGCAAAGACCTTCGCAATATGCTGGTATGTGCTGAAGCGGTTGCCCGGGCGGCCCTGATGCGGAAAGAAAGCCGAGGTGCCCACAGTCGTCTGGATTATCCCAAATATGATGATTATTGGGGCGAACACAATATCGTATCGGAAAAGCAAGGGGATGCGATGCATGTGGAACCTTGTCCGGTGATCCAGGCACCGAACGTGATAGCGCTGGTTGAAGAAAAGAAAGCCAAGGAAAAAAAATGAGCACGCGAACATTCAAAGTATGGCGTGGCGACAAGACCGGTGGTCAACTCGTTGATTACACGGTTGATGTGCAGGATGGCATGGTGGTGCTGGACGCCATTCATCAGATTCAGCGCACGCACGCCCACGATCTGGCGTGCCGCTGGAACTGCAAGGCCGCCAAATGCGGTTCGTGCAGTGCCGAAGTCAACGGCAAACCCCGGCTCATGTGCAAGACACGCCTGGACGACTTTGTGGAAGGCCAGACCATCACCGTTCAACCGATGAAGGCTTTTCCAATTATCCGCGATCTGGTGACGGATGTTTCCTGGAATTATACCGTCAATAAAAAAATCCCCCCGTTTACGCCCAAGGCGGACACCACCTGGCGGATGCAGCAGGAAGATGTGGATAGATCGCAGGAATTCCGCAAGTGCATTGAATGCTTTTTATGCCAGAATGTCTGCCATGTGTTGCGCGAGCATGATCTGGAAGACAAATTTTTCGGCCCACGGTTCATGGTGCGCATCGCCAGCCTGGAAATGCACCCACTTGATTCGCTGGATCGCACGGCCCTGCTGAAAAATGATGGCGGCATCGGCTTGTGCAACATCACCAAATGCTGCACGGAAGTATGCCCGGAAGAAATTCATATCACCGACAACGCGATTATTCCCCTCAAAGAGCGCGTCGTGGATAAATTCTACGATCCCCTGCGCATCGCCCTGCGCATCTTGACCGGCGGCGGCAAAGGTGCCGACAAGAAATAATTGCCCACGTCGGATTGTTCACATGTCCCTGATTGAGCATCTATCCGCTTCTATTTGCGGCTGTTCCCGCTGGTCTTGTTACATTTTTTGGTTTGAAGTTCCACCTTGGAGGCCACCTGCTGAATCTTTCGCAGCGGTTCGTGCAGACCAATCCTATGGTCCAATTATTTTATCCGACCGATTGTGTGCAACGCCCAAATTTTATCCTGAACTTTCCTGTGAAAATTTATTTGCGTTTCTTCCGGGGAGGGGTACACTTTATCCATGGTCTGGCCCATTGCGAGCCTGACAGGCCGAAAAGGCCGTGACCGGTTACGAAATGAGCGGGCAAAGTTTGTGCTCTCGCGCAGGTGATCTCGGGACTGATCCCCGCTTTCGCCAGGATCACAGAAATACCCGCAAGGCATCGGCCCGCAGAACGAAAGGATGATCGCAATGGGTAAATACAAGCCATTAGATCGTAAGGAGAAAATGCTCGTCGCGGAAATAATTAGTTATTTCGTATCAATTGCCCGCGACACAAAACATCCACTGAGGAAATTGGCACGGACGATCATAATGAGGGATTTGCTTTGGCGCTGGACCGCCGACGGTGTGGAGCGGAAAACGGGTGCCGTGAAGCCCGACGTGCTTAAATATTGCCGCCGCTCCCACCGGGTGTCAAAGCGTGCGGAAAAAGCCCGTGACCTGAGGCACGAGCACGCCGTCCCGCGAAAGCTGCTGGCGGATCGCATGATCGATACGGGGATGAACACAAAGCAGGTATTCCGCTTTCTCGAGGGCTTTTGTAAGGTCGTGATTATCACGAGGTCCGAGCACAAAACAAAGTTGCGGGGCGGCATGCCCGAGGGCTGGAACTGGAGGCGGGGGAGCGCATTCGCGCGATACGAGGCGGCGTTCGGGAAAGATTGGGAGAAAACATTCCTGCAGAGTCGGAAATAGGCTCGCATAGGAGCGCCGCAGTGTGGGGCATGGCGGGATACTTATTATCCGGCTGGGCGAACGTTCTGGCGTGAGGAGCGGGAAGGCGTAACGCCGAGAAATAAAACGGGGACTCTACTTAATACCACTAAGTTAAGCCGTATTGCCATGTTTTTCATGGGTTTCGCCTCCGGCACGATGGCCTACACCGGCCTTCGGCCGTGTGCGAGGCCATGGTATTGGGGCAGAATCGACGGATAATCAGGTTTAGGGTCCGCCGAGGCAATCGCATAGGTTGCGATGGCAAATGCACTTATGGCTTAACTTAATGGCATTAAGTCCGTCCCCGTTCCACTTCCCGCTACAAATTAAGTTGACCAAATTATGGGGTGGTAATCTTGCGCGCCCGCATCTTGGAACTGTCACGTTACCGCCCGGCAAGTTTGTCCGCCGATGGGACATCCCTGGTGAAACGCATAGTTCACAAAATCCCGCATTCCTGAAAACCAACAGGCCTGCCCGGCGAATGACTTGAAAACGTGCCACGGCAATATTCGTACCTATATATTATAATGGGTGGTATATGGTAGATTCATAATCATTGATATTTTGAGCGGCGTATAATACATGCAAACAAGTACACCTATCCCAACTCGCCCACTACCATTTGAAGCGCCGGCGGTGGCAACGGATGAAGGCAAACGCCGCGCGTTAGGACAGTTTCTCACGCCTGATCCTGTTGCCGAGTTTATGGCATCTCTCTTCCGCACACAAAGCCGTGAGGTCTCCCTGTTGGATGCTGGTGCCGGAGCGGGTGCCTTGTCCATTGCTTTAACACGGCATTTTTGCCGACAACGCCACCGACCCGCACGAATCTCCATTACAGCGTTTGAAATTGATCCGAATTTGCTTCCGCTGTTACGAATAACATTGGAGCAATGCAAAAAGGAATGCCGGGGAGCGGGCATTGAGTTCTCCGCAATTGTCTTCAATGAAGATTTCATCATGACTGCAACGGCAATAGTTGGCCGCGACCTGTTTGCTGCCGGTCCACTCCGTTTTAATGCGGCCATCGTTAATCCACCTTATCGAAAAATTCACAGCGACTCTTGTGAAAGACGGTTGTTACGCCGGGTCGGAATTGAGACCAGCAACTTGTACACCGGCTTTGTGGCGTTGATCACCCGGCTTTTAACGGACGGCGGAGAACTGGTCGGCATCACTCCTCGAAGTTTCTGTAACGGACCCTATTTCAAACCCTTCAGGGCGGAATTTCTTCAAACCATGGCGCTGCAGCAATTGCATGTGTTCGACTCGCGCTCCGCCGCCTTCGGACGAGACAATGTGTTACAGGAAAATGTGATATTCCATGCCATTAAAGGTGCCCCTAATCCCGATAATGTCATCATTTCAAGCAGTAGTGGTCGCCCTGGCGGCGCGGTCAGCGTATATGATATGAAATATACGAGCATCGTGAATCCGGATGATACCGGGCAGTTCATCCATCTGACCACAAATGATGGCCAAGCCCGTGCACGTACGGCGATCAGCCGGCTTTCAGCGTCGTTGTCCGAGCTTAACCTGTGGGTATCAACCGGGCGCGTAGTAGATTTTCGTGCCAGGGAATTCCTTCGCAGTCGCCATGAGGAGGGTACCGCGCCGCTGGTTTATCCATGCCATTTCAACGGTTATTTTGTGCATTGGCCCAAGGAGAAATCACGCAAGCCCAATGCCATTGTCCGCAACAACGCAACACAGGGCCTCCTCGTGCCGGCTGGAGTTTACGTGCTGGTGAAACGCTTCAGTCCAAAAGAAGAGCCGCGCCGTATCGTAGCCTGCATCTGGGATTCCAACCAAGTTCCCGCAGCGTTTGTCGGTTTTGAGAACCACTTGAATTACTTCCATGTTAATGGCCGTGGCATGTCGATGACTCTTGCGAGAGGACTGGCGGCATTTCTGAATTCGAGCGTTCTGGATACTTATTTCCGCCAGTTCAACGGTCACACGCAGGTCAACGCGACCGACCTCCGCAATCTGAAATACCCCGCCCAAGCGCAGCTGCAACGAATTGGCCATAGGATGTGTACATTGACACTTCCGCAAGCGGAACTGGATTTCATTGTTGAAAAGGAGCTTTTTTAATGGCTAAGCCCGGGCATTCCTCCGTAGCCAAGGCAAACAACAGAAAACTCCGTGAGGCGATGGAAATATTAGTTTCCTTGGGATTTTCCGGACGCCAATGCAATGAGGCCGCTGGCTATGCCTTGCTGGCGATGCTCGATCTTGGGCCATCGCACCCGTGGAGTTCCGCGTCCGCTCCGTACCGCGGGATTACCCCAATTATCGCGTTCATTGCATCGGAATATAAGATTCATTATGCCCCAAACACCCGCGAGACTATTCGCGATGAGGCTGTTAAATGTTTTGTTGCATCCGGCATGCTGATTCGCAATCCCGACGACCCGCGCCGCCCCGTAAATAGCGGCAAAACCGTCTACCAGGTGGAACCTCGTGCCTTGGCGCTTTTTAGAACTTTCGGAACGTCGAATTGGATGACGAATCTGACCACGTATCGCAATCGACGGAATCGCATTCTCAAAACTCTGGAGCGTAGCCGCAATTTCGACCGCATTCCTGTAACCCTTCCATCGGGCAAAATTGTGACAATATCACCCGGAGGGCAAAATCCCCTTATCAAGGCCATAATTGAACAATTTTGTACAGCTTTTTCCCCAGGCGGGAAAGTCGTATATATTGGTGACGCGGAAGGTAAGTTTTTGCACCTCGAAATAGAATATCTAAAGGGCCTCAAAGTTGATATTCCAGCCCCCGCAAAGATGCCCGACATCGTGATCCATGATGTACGAAGAAACTGGCTGCTGCTGATCGAAGCCGTTACAAGCGACGGGCCGGTGGACGCTAAACGGCGAAATGAACTTCAAGCAATCTTTGCAGGGTCCACCGCGGGCTTGGTATTCATTACCGCATTTACAACCCGGCAGGCAATGCGAAGTTTTCTACCTCGGATTTCCTGGGAAACGGAGGTCTGGATTGCGGAAGATCCGGACCACCTGATTCATTTCAATGGCGAGCGATTCCTTGGACCCTATGACCATTGAGAGCGCTTGACGCATGGAAACATTGCCGGTGAAGCCTAAAAGTCAAAGCGTTTTGCGGTTCAATGAAAGCCGGGACCGCACCGCCCTGCTGAAAAATGAGGGCGGCATCGGTTTATGCAACATCACCAAATGCTGCACGGAAGTTTGCCCGGAAGAAATTCATATCACCGACAACGCGATTATTCCCCTCAAAGAGCGCGTCGTGGATAAATTCTACGATCCCCTGCGCATCGCCCTGCGCATCTTGACCGGCGGCGGCAAAGGTGCCGAGAAGAAATAATTCAACGTACACAACGGTGCGTCCTGGCTAGATCGTTCTCTACGTACACGGCGATCACGCAATTCATTTTGATCGAACAAAACGGTATCATAAGTTCATGGCAATAGCGGAGATAACAGCTGCCGCAATGGTCGACTTCGACCAATTGTCAAAGGGGTATGCGAGATTGTCGTATTGCGCCTTGGAAGCATTACACATTGCAGGAGTTGATAACAATGGATGAGAATTGGCTGGCGGCGACGATGGAGATGATTACGTCATATCGGCGTATGATTGATGGGGCAGTCGTGCAACTTTCCGATGTGGAGCTAAATACTTCGCCCGGTCCGGGCATTAACTGTGTGTCCATCATTCTGAGGCACTTGGGTGGCAACTTACGCAGCCGATGGACCGACTTCCTGACCACCGATGGCGAAAAACCAGACCGTGACCGTGATTCTGAGTTCGTCGCATGGCCAGGCGATAGAGCATCATTGCTCGCTTATTTTGACACTGGCTGGCAGACGATGGTCCATGCCGTCTCAACATTGAGCGTAGAGGACTTACGGCGAACGGTGCGTATTCGCGGCGAAGCACACACGGTACCCCAGGCGATCATGCGGTCTATCACGCATACCGCTTATCATGTGGGTCAGATCATGCTCATTGCACGAACGATGCATCAGGGTGAGTGGAAATGGTTAACCATTGCGCTGGGCAACAGCGCATCGTTTAACAAGGAGACGTGGGGTACCGCACGCAGTCGCGCCGTTATGGGCGACAACGCGCATGGGAAGAATTGAACCTAACCGGGAAGTCCATGCAGCCTTAGTTACGAATCTTGCACAGCGGTTCGTGCAGACCAATCCTTGGATTCGACGAATTGATCCGACCGATTGTGTGCAACGCCCAAATTCTATCCCGAACGGGCATGGCAATTTTTCCGGGCACCCGTGGATATGCCGCGGAAAACGCGAGGTGCAAGCACGCGCGGCTAAAGGGGGATGGGGCTTCCCGGCACCCTGCCCGGATTTATTGCCACGCTCTCCCGAACTTTCCTGTGGAAATTTATTTGCGTTTCTTCCGGGGAGGGGTACACTTTATCCATGGTCAGGCTCATTGTGAGTTTGGCAGGCCGAAAAGGCCGTGAACTAATTCGAAAGGGTACCTCCATGATCTATACCGTGGAATGCAGCTTTGCCGATCCCGCCTACGAAGCTGAATGGAATGATTTCTATAGTCTGAGCAAGCTGCCCGCCCTCATCTCGGTAACAGGCTTTCATACCTCGCAGCGTTTCAAGGCATTGAGCTGTGATTGCCCTGTCTATTTGGCCATTCACAGTATCGAAGGGCTCGATGTACTAACGGGGGCCGAGTACCGCGAGAAAGGGGGTGGCAATTTCGCGCGATGGCAGCAGCACATCATTAATTGGCACCGCAATCTGTACG
>JAKAZF010000551.1 GCA_021826605.1 Planctomycetota bacterium
CGCGATCAAGCCGATACGCCGCCGTGAACAAATACCGCAACGCCGCATAATCGCTCGGCGGATACCAATCCCGGTTCAACGCAAAATGCTGGGTTTCATTCAATACCCCATTCTTGATCTCGACCGTCTGCACAAAACTCCCCGCATTGGTCGTGATCGTCTTGCTCTGCGGCGCCGCTAATATTTTGTATCCTGCGGGCAGCGCCAGCGTCGTGTGGTCATTGATCGTGCCAACGATCCGCAAGACCGGAAATTCCTTGCTCGGCCGATTTAATGCCGCGAGATATTGCCCGGGTCGGGACATCGCAAATCCCTTATACAACCGTAACGTCACGATCGGTCCTGGCGCAAAATAATGCGGCGCCGACCATGTCGACTTGACCACCAACGGCTTGGCCAAATCGCTCGGGTTTGACGGACTAAAATTGCCGGAGCCCACCAATCCTTCCTGCGCCAATACCGCCTGCACAACCCGCGGTCGCGCCGCCGTCGGCACATGAGCGATTAAATCGCGAGTCAACCAATCCGTGTAACCCGTCGCACGCATCACTGCCTGCCCATGCAAAGCACCGGAGGTGGCGATCGTTTCCGTGGTATTTTGCGTGTAAACACTTGGACCGGAAGGCGTCTGCGCCATGCTGGATTGATCACTCGCCAGAATCACCGGCCGATCAATATCGCCCACCGGCAATTCGCCCGGCATCGCAAAACCCGAGGTCGGATCGAGGAATAAATGATAGGTGGGCACATAGACGATGACGTGATCGAGACTTTCAAGATCGGCCAGTCGGCTCAGCTTGAAATCATTACCCCCTGCATTGAGCAAAGCGGGCTCCGCCGTAATCCCTTTCGCCTTCAACAACGCAATCAGCAGGCTGACCGACGCTTTGCAATCCCCATAGCGCCGCGCGAGCGTATGGCCCGCCGCCGCCGGAATCCAGCCCGACAGGCCCGGCTCGATCCCCACCCAGCGGATTTGCGTGGTGGTCCAATCATAGAGCGCATCGACCGCCGCGCGCCCGGTCTTTTGTCCAGCGATCCGGTCTGCCAGTTTCTGCACCGCTGGCGTCACCGCCGATTTAGCGGCAGCACGCGCCCAATAGGCATTGCCCACCGCCTGCCAGGAGGGAAAGGTAGTCGCGACGAATTCCGGGCCGAACTGAAACGGCGAGACCACATCAGCGCGCGCCGGATGATAGGGGGGATTTTTCAGCGTTGCCGTGATGGTCTGGGTGCCCCCGGACACTGTCTTGTGCAGCACATAGCCGCCGCGCACCGAGGTCAGCAGGTGCATCGTAGCGGGCGCGTGAATAATCACCTGCTCGGTGCCGGTCAGGCCGAAATACGGGACAGCGTCATTGATCGAAAATTCATTCGGGAAATACGGCCGAAACCGCGTCAGCCGATAGGTGATATCGAGCTTGCTGCCGATCTCTACCTTGGGAAACTCGACCGAGACGATTTTCGCATCGCTAAACGTCGGCGCTGCTGCCGCCGAAGGTGCGGCTTGCGTATGAATCTCCGCCTTATGCACCGCATAAACCTTGCCATCCGGGGCAATCGTGTTCGCCGAAATCAGCTTGAAGCGTTCCATATCTGTCGAAACTTCTGTGCGAACTTGCCCGAAATGTTGCACACCCAATTTGGTCAAGGGCTCGATCACTTCATGCACCGTCCCGGCATAATCGCCGTTCGGCTGCACCGTGATCGTTTCTTTGAATAACAGGAGTTTGAACGGCGCTCCCGCATCCGACCCCACCGGCAGCGCGGCAATCGCCGACCCAAAGAAAGCACTTGCAATAATCAACGTTGCAAAAAAAACTAACTGCACCTTAAAAGAATTTTTTGTAAAAATAATTGATTTACGAATTAATCTAGATTGTATGGGTATTCTATATAAAAAATTTAGAAAATTTCTCTTCTTCACAGATCGGCGTGAATCCATTACTTGTTTTTTCGAAAAAAAAAACCAAAAAACCATACTAATAGGCAAAAAATGGAAATTATCAAATAGAAAAAATTTCTACCTAAAACAGAAAATACGAAAGAAAATATATATCCAGATATAATGATAATTTTTAGAGTATTTTTTACTAACGTCTCTGTTTTTTTTTCATAACGCATGATTGCTCTTCTTTCAGAATAGATTTCCTGTTCTTGTTTTATTAAAAAATCAAGAACAGGAAAATTTTTGATCCATGTTAGTTAAAACACAGTATTCTTACGGCGCGTGTAAGCGTCCACCATCTGTCATTACCGCGATATCATACGTGTTCTCAGGGGTTCTGTAAGCGAATGTGTTGTAAACTCCGTTGGCCAGCGCGTAGGCTGGAGCCAAACAAACTGCTGCAGTTTGCGTCCCGTCGAGTACACTTATCGCACCATCTGAAACGGCGATAGAAGTTATGCCCGCAATACAGGCAATTGTGAGACCTGTTCCTGCCCAAAACGTAAACCCATTAGATGAAAAGACTGACCCACCCGAGTCTGAGCCTGACGGCCCATAAGGCCATCCGGCTGTTCCACTTAGTCCACCCGCGACCTGCCTAACTTCTTCCACAGTCAATTCACGCATGTTCCAAATCCTCTTGTTCTGATGAACCACGATAAGCCGTCGTGGCATCGGCATTGCCAG
>JAKAZF010000552.1 GCA_021826605.1 Planctomycetota bacterium
CTTGACGCCCGTAAGGGCCGCAAAGTTCAGCGTATCTTGTGAATCCATGGCAGTACCGGATGGCCAGCCGGCAATCGATTTGCTTTCGCCGATAAGCTGCAGGGGCGTTACCGGTATCGGATCTGTGCCGGCTCCAACAATGACCAGATGGCCGCCGATGCCCAGGCCTGCAATCAGCGGTGCCATCGATTTACTATCGGGTGCGGTAGCTAAAATAACCCGTGCACCACCCCATTTTTTCAATGCCTGCGCCGGAGATTCTTTGGATGTATCTATATATTCATGTGCCCCGAGTTTCATCGCCAGTTCACGTTTGGCATCCGAAGCGGAAATGGCAAACGTATGAAACCCCATGGCCCGCGCGAATTGCACGCCCAGGTGACCCAATCCGCCAAGGCCCTGTATGGCCACCACATCACCGGCTCTGGCCCCGCTGTTGCGCAGGGCGTTATACGTTGTAATGCCGGCGCACATAAGCGGCGCGGCATCCGCCGCATCCAGCGCCCTGGGCACCATCGCAACCGCCTCTTGGGGAACTACGCAATATTCAGCATAGCCGCCGTCATAACTGATACCGGCAATCTTTTCTTTGCCGCAATGAATAAAATCTCCCCGCCGGCAAGGCTCACAGACAAAACAATGGCCGCCATGCCAGCCCACACCCACCCTCTGCCCCGGCTGGAAGTTTTTTACCCCACTTCCCACGGCGTCTACGGTACCAATGATTTCATGGCCCGGAATTCGCGGATAAGTTATGCCGGGAAATAGTCCCTCTTTGACAAACATATCGCTGTGGCAAACGCCGCAGGCCTGAACCTTAATGCGAATCTCTGCCGCACCGGGTTGGCCAATGGGCCGTTCTACCATCTCAAAAGCCCCTTTTGCACGAGAAACCTGAACTGCACGCATCATGGCCATGATAAACTCCAAAAACATAATTTACCGCCGAACCACTGCGGTGGTACAGGCATTTTAGGCAACGTGGTGCGAGAGAGCCAGTTTTTACCGGTCTTGCCGGGCGGCCAATCGACCTATAAGTAAAATATCGTATTTTTTTCTTTACTTTTGACCTCTGGATGATGTACCATTCCATATAGCGGAAGTTCGCGATGCGGCCGCAAGGCGAGAAGGTCGTAGTATTCTTACGAGAGGAAACGCTCATGGTCAATAAATTTCTCCAAACCGGTTCAATCTCCCGCGGAATATCGCGCCGGGCATTTACACTCATTGAAATTCTTGTTGTTATCTCCATCATCGCGATTCTCATTGCCATTCTGATTCCGGCCTTGGCGGCGGCGAAAGCGGAATCAGAATCCGTCGGATGCCTGGCGAATCAGAGAACAATCGCCCAGTCACTGATCATGTTTGCTCATCAACATAATGGATATATGGTGAAGGGGCAGAATAATGGGTATGGGGTGGCTGGCAACGCCGCAGTCTGCGACGGGGCGTACTACGATTCACCGCAGATATGGGGATACAGCACCAGTCTGACGCTTGGCACCGCGAGCCCGCTGAACTGGGATCAGGTTTTGGTCGTGGATAAATATGTCAGGTTCGGAGTGCTTCAAGACCCGGCGGATACTCAGGACGACTACCGCAGGGCGGGAAACGGGCAGTTACGATATTCCTCGCTTCCCTTGGCGGCGGCACAACCTTACCAGAACCTCCCAGGCTCATACCGGCTGAACGTCAGCAATCAGCCGGAGGATTCTAACAACTCGAACGGCCCAGCATATTACCCCCCAAGCTTCAATGCGTACGCCATCGCTGATATTTCAGCCCCTTCGCAATCGATCGTCCTCTGTGACGGCGGGTACGCCACGGGTTGGCAAACCACCCCGGACGTGGCAACTTGGGGCTTGCCCGGAAGTCACGAGAGAGTTAGCGCCCCCAGCCCAGCAAACACGCCGTCGTTGAGCAGGCCTCTGAATCCCAACACGCCGGCCAGCACAGACGATATTGCGAACATCAACACGATCATCCACTCCGGCGAGTTCAATGTCGCATTTCTGGACGGTCATTGCCAGACAATGAAATGGCCGGATACCTGGGCACCGGCCGGCCAGCCGGTGGTTGTGCAGGGTGCCGCAGCGCAACCAGCAACCCTTGTTACAACACAATGGCGGCAAATATTCAGTACCGATTACCTGGACCAGAATTGATACGCTCCTTTTTCTACGCCTAACTGTTTCCCCGATCAAGTTCCTTGCTGGAACAACAGCGGCGCGAACGTCGACAAATTTCCCCGCCATACGCGAAAGGCATGCTGGCCGGGGGTCCATACGGGCGTGAACTTAATGCCTTTGGCCGTCATCCAGGCATCGAGATTATGATTGGCTTTGGCGACAATGGGATCCTGTTTGCCGCAGGCGATCCACAGCAGTTTAATTCGGGCATTATCGCTTTTATTTAACGTGGGGAAAACACTGGAAAAGTCTGGGCCACTGGTATTGAGATATGAACTCATGCCAATTACCCACGCGAAGCGATTGAGATTATTTAACCCCACCGACAAAGATTCCCCGCCCCCCATGGATAACCCGGCAATTGCGGTCTGCTCACGATGCGTCTGAATCCGATATTCCCGCGCGATGCGCGGCATGACTTCCGTCAGCAGCGTGGCCTGGAATT
>JAKAZF010000553.1 GCA_021826605.1 Planctomycetota bacterium
CGTGCTGGATATTAATGCGATCAATGAACAGACCATCAGCGAGCATCTGTATACCGCCGGAATGCCTGATCCGGATCTGCTGATTCGTACCGCGGGGGAAATGCGCGTCAGCAATTATCTGCTCTGGCAGATCAGTTATGCGGAATTGTTTGTTACCGATGTCTGCTGGCCCGATTTTACGTCGGCCGAATTTGACCGAGCTTTGGCCGATTACGCCCGGCGCGAGCGCCGCTTTGGTGGATTGATTCCAGGAATATGACCGGGCCTTATTCCGCAACGCCATATTCTTTGATTTTACGATACAGTGTGCGCTCCCCAATACCCAGCAATTTTGCCGCGTGTTCGCGGTTGCCACCCACCATTTCCAGCGTTTTTTGAATGGCCTCCTTTTCCAGTTCCGCCAGACTCACACCAGCGAGGCTGGTAATGGCTGTACCGGTAGTGCCTGCACCGGTTAAGTTCATCGGTGCCAGGGCTGTGGTGGATACCGTTTCCACGGAATAATGCCCCAGAATGTCCGAGGGAATATCCTCCGCGGTCAATTGCGGTCCTCTGGCAAGTGCGATCATATTTTCAATGACGTTTTCGAGTTGCCGGACATTACCCGGCCAGTTGTAGGAAACCAGAATGTCGCGAGCCTCGTTGTCGATTCCTTCAATGGGCTTATTGAGACGCTGCGAACTTTTCTGGAGCATGTGGC
The DNA here is from genome assembly GCA_021826605.1 of Planctomycetota bacterium. Next base: position 701 of record JAKAZF010000553.1, read on the forward strand.
TGATGAGCACGGGAATATCTTCGCGCCGTTGCCGCAATGGTGGAAGAACAATCGTTGCGCCTTTGATGCGAAAATATAAATCGTCCCTGAATTCGTGTTTACGTACCGCCTCTTCCAAATCTTTATTTGTGGCGGCAACGAAGCGGACATCAACTTGTATCGGTTCGTTGGTGCCCAGCCGAACCACTTGTCGATCCTGCAACACCCGCAGAAGTTTTGCCTGCATGGTCAGCGGCATATCCCCGATTTCGTCCATAAACAGTGTGCCGCCATCGGCATACTCAAAGCGGCCCATGCGATCCGAACGCGCATCGGTAAAGGCTCCACGGACATGTCCGAAAAGTTCATCCTCCAGCGTGCTGTCGTTAAGACCGGCGCAATTCAGGGCGACAAATCGTCCATCTTGCCGGCGGGAATTCTGGTGCAGCGCCCGGGCAATAAGTTCCTTTCCGGTTCCGGATTCCCCGAGCACCAGCACACTGATATCGGTAGGGCCGATCTGCCGCACAAGCTGCAAAGCCCGCTGCATCGCCGGAGAATTGCCGATAATGCCTTCCATGCCGTAACGCTGATCCAGCGCCAGCTTGAAATTTTCATTCTGTCGAGCCAGCATGACCTTTTCCGCGGCGCGTCGGATTTGCGCCCGTATAAGATCCAGATCCAGCGGCTTTTCAATAAAATCATACGCGCCGTTCCGCATTGCCTGAACGGCGGTGGAGACATCACCATGCGCGGTTACGACAATCACCTGTGTTTCCGGTCGCGTTTTTCGCACGAATTCGAGTAATTCAAAGCCGTCCAGCGAATGGTCCATCCGCAGGTCGGTGACAACAAGATCAAACTCACCATCGGAAAAAAATCGCCTGGCATCGGCCAGATTATGGGCCTGTTTGACGCCATAACCGATCCGCGCAACTGCTTCACTCAGGGCATCGGCGTGGTCAATTTCATCATCCACGACCAATACACGAACTAAGGGTTCCTTACTCATGTGATAAAAGATAGCGGCTATTGCGGCGGCTTTCCAGTGCGGCGAGTTGGCAATTCGCCGTGCCGGGACACCGCATCTGATTTTTATTTTATCAGTCCCATCGTTACACTATGCAACTGGCGGCTTGGATCTTTTCTTTTTCTGAGGGTATTACGCCATGTCTGATTCATCTCCCGGCGGTATAAAAGTTATCGGGTTGATTATTGTGGCTTTGATTGTTGTTGGAGGCGGGTTCTGGCTGTTTCAAACGCCACCGGTCAGTCCCATTTTAAAATATCCCACGAGTCGCACCGCCCTGGTGCAACGCTATATCGCATTGGTGGCCCAAGGACGGACGAAAACCGAACAGGAGGCCTTTAAGCTGATTTCCTGGCCCGTACGGCAGGAACATAAGAATCATCCCGGGCGTGTCTGGCAGACCATGGAAAATATGGATCAATATCTAACCGGTCTGTTTGGCGCAAACTGGGCCAGCGAGGCCAAAGTGATCCCCCCCTCGGACATCTCCAGTAATCAGTACCTTGTTAAGGTCCGAACCGAGAAGTTTCACTTTACCCTGGCACCGCAGAACAAACTCGCATCGCCGACGCTCGGCGGCAAAGAACACTGGGGCATCGTGGCAATTCGTGAATTTCCTTTTACCGGCGGTGCCAAGGAGCAACATGTCGCCGCGGTAACATCCGTGCTTGGGGCGGTGAATCCGGGCGCTGCCGCCAACGTGGCGGGCATTGCAGCAGCGTACAGCGATGCGGATAACGGCACCGCATGGCAGATCAAGCAACGACTTCTGCCAACGGTCGAAGACCCGCATGCAGCGGCGCTGCGACAGTGCATTTATCAGTTATGGCCCGTGCGGAAGGACCCGACAGTCATCTGGATGTTGAACAAAATAATCCATGATCCGGCGTATGCCCCGAATATCCAGAATGATGCCAAGGCA
>JAKAZF010000554.1 GCA_021826605.1 Planctomycetota bacterium
GCCACCGGAACACGATAAGCCAGTATAAGACGCTAAAACAAACGTCGAGTACCACCGTCAGGGATAACGCGGCCTTCCAGCCCATGCCCAATGAGAAAAACCCGAAAAATCCCGGGATCATCGCGATCGCGCCGCCGATTGCCGTATTTTTAATAAAGTCCGATTGCTTCATCCGTTTCTCCTTAAGGTGCCTTTGAACGAATCTCCGAAACGCTTTGAAGAAGTGCAAAATCAGGGCCCCGCACCCGCCGAACCTGATTTTCCAATAAACTCCATTTTTCGTGGTGCCAAAACCGGCTAAATCTTGATATTTTGTCCGTCATGAACAAGCACCGCCCCGTGAGGAAATTGCGTGGAATTTAACGCCGGCGGCCGGATTAACCAGCTCCCGGATTCATAATATCTACGACGACCATTACCAGGGACACGACGACCATAAAAATCCCAACCCAGAACAGAAACTTTCCTGCCCTGTCCGGATGCCCGGCCAGCGGCATCCGCCGCTTAATGTAAATATTCCGGGACGCTAGAATTCCCACGATTCCTGCCATTAAGCCGAACGCGTGGAAAATAGCCGCTGCGATATTTGGTGGTACTGACATAATTCGGCCCCATCATCGTGTAGACCTGCGGACTGGAAGGTACTGTTGCCTGCCGGGCCTTGATTACCTAAGCCATTGTATCTTTGCAACTGCTGTGACTCAATGGCGCGCGATGCGCCGTCAAATATTGCGATAACCGAGTTGCCCTTGCCATCAATGCCTACCGTCTGATTCCCCCGGCTGTCATAGCCGGTAAGGGTAAAAATGGTGGCCGGCTGCGAACCCTGACCGGCATAGGCAATCTGCGTTAAATCCGTGGTGAAGCTTCCATCCGCCCCCTGCATCGCCGCGGCTGTGGGCCTGTTGAGGCAGTCATAGAACGCGGCGGAGATAAATATTTCCTGGACTACCGGATTCGGCGAGTTCGGCGGCTGGGTAAAGGTGGCCAATTCCGTACGGGTGGTCAATGTCGCGTTGGAATTGCCGTCATATTGGGTGGCGGTGATGTTACCCAGCGCATCGGTGGTCTGGGCGACGGTGCGCAGATCGAAACCAGGGTCCGTCGGCGTGGCTTTCACAATGATCTATGCCTTGTGGTTCCGGAAATCATTGTTCGCAAGCGACGTAAATCTCTCGCCGCGCACACGCTCATCGCAACACTCCGCAACGAGAGTAATCGCCGACGGCGCGCATGCCGCGTCAAATACGCCGTAAACGTGAACATGCAAACAAAATTATCATCAATCATCCACATATTTTACTTCATCAATATCATTGCAGTCCCTCCGATCTTCACTTGTCATCAAAATTAGTCGCCCTAAAATCGGCTGGACCGGTTCATTAATCCACTCGCACGGATCACCTCGGTTTTTTTCGAAATGCTATCTTATAGATGAGCCTCTGAGCCGCCAACGGGAGCCTGTTCCGCCCCAACGGCAAAACCATCCATATAACCCAGGCACACCCCACTTGCAGGCCAACCCAAACGACAACCAAGACGATCGCGAAATGGCTGAAATGGCCGTTCGCAAAAAAAAGCAGTCGAAAAAGCTGGCGCCATTGCCCGTCGATTAGAAGCGACAGGTGTGCGCCTGATTGGGCAAAAAGCAACCCCAGCAGAAGCGGCGGCAACATAATTGAGTAAAGCGCGAACATCGCTGCGACGAATATCCAGGGGTATTTCTGTTGACATCGTGAGGCTACCCGGCGCAGCGGAGCCACGACACTGAATGCAAATGCAACGACAACCGCAGCAGCGAGAATGTAAAAAAGCGGCCAGAGGATCCTATTCAAATCTCCGCCAGCAGATACGCCCCCAATAGGTGCAACCGCCCCTATAATCGCACGAAACACCCCAAAGGCGGGGCCACAACTCGCACTTTCGATCAAAAGGTCCACACAAACATCCTTTACTCACGACCATTTGCCCCGCATCTACATCTACAATGGGCCATTGCAGCGTTGTATTGCCGGAGCGCATGTGCCAGCCTGGCGGCGTATTCTCGTCGGCTTAGCCCAGTTATATATTTTGGGAGCCCGCCAGATCCTGCGTAGGCCGCGTTCAATACCTTTTCCATCGTCGAAATGATCTCGTATGCGGTACCGGCACCGCGTATACCTCCGTTCAACAATTGCTTCAATGCCGAGTTTAATGCAGTCGAGAGTGCCTCAGCCTGATTCCCGAATATGGCATAAGACGTCAGCGCCGACGCCGCCGCCTGTATCGGCACCGCAGCGAAGCTTGACGCTTCGGTAGCGCCGAGCGCGCCGCTGATACAAAATGCTCCCTTTGCATCCCCCAACGCCGACTCAAACAGTGGCCCTGCGGCGGCGAAATCTCGCAGCGCCTGGATAGCCCTGCGCGCCTCGATAAGCGCCCTGCCCATCTTGAAAAGATCCCCAGCGATGCCGCCGACGGAGAGCAGGTTAATCTGCAGGCATTCGTCAATGTAAGTTCCCCAGACGAATTGTTTTATCGGCGTATCAGTGGAACCGCTGCCGCCGAAGGGATTCCGTTCCTCCATCGTCTGCCAGCCCTGCCAGATATAATCCGTCGTCCCATTCGGAATATTGCCCGTCAATCC
>JAKAZF010000021.1 GCA_021826605.1 Planctomycetota bacterium
CGGAGTTCTCGGCGGCTTCCCGATGCTGAATATGAAAGTATCGCTCTTTGACGGCAGCTACCATGATGTCGATTCATCGCAGATCGCCTTTGAACAGGCCGGTATTCTTGCCATGCAGGCGGCCTGCAAAAAGGCCGGTCCGGTGCTGCTTGAGCCAATCATGAAATTGCAGGTCACCACGCCCATCGAATTCGCCGGGCCGGTGCAAGGTGATATTTCCAGCCGCCGCGCCATGATTGAAAATACGGAAAATCGCGGCAACACACAGGTTATTGATGCCACGGTTCCATTGGCGAATATGTTCGGATATTCCACGATTCTGCGATCACTGACGCAGGGCCGGGCGAACTACACCATGGAGCCGCACAGCTACGCCCAGGTGCCCAACCATGTGAAGGATGAAGTGCTGGCCAGCCTGAAATAAGAGTGTCAAGATTCCGATCCGCTGTTTTCGGAGTTGCCATGGGCCGCATACTCGCTATTCTTCAAATCCTGCGACTGGCGCTGTCCCTCACCGCCATTGCGGATGTGTGGACACTGATGCTCCTGCATATTCCCGGCCAACCGCCGATGAAATATCCGGTTATGCAGTGTCTTATGGCGGCGCTGACATCTTTTTTCCTCTATAGCTTCGGCATGGTGCTCAATGACCTGCTGGACTCGCGGCGTGACCAACTGTTTGCGCCATGGCGCCCGATTCCCAGTGGTCGGCTGGGCGTGCCCGCGGTTATCGTGCTTAGTCTGGTGCTGATGCTGCTGAGCTTGTTTTCGGCGGCGATACTGTCGTGGGTCGAACCCCTGAACTTTCCAATTGCGCTCATGCTGGCGATGGGCGTGAGCCTGATGATCGTCTTTTACAACGCCGCCGGTAAATTTTTGGGATACGTCGGTTTTCTCACACTGGGATTAATTCGCGGCGTGAATTGCCTGATCGGCCGGCCCAGTGCGGACTTTTTGATTCTTTCGCTGTTTCTGTTTACCCATGTCGCGGTGGCCAGCGCTATTTCCTATCGTCTGGAATCAAAGCGGCCGCGTCTGCGAATTGCCGGGATATGGAAGCTCCTGGCTGGGGTAGCTCTGATTGATATTGTGGCTGTGTTGATCATGCTGCTACGGGGCGGCATAACGCGATCCACGCTGATGGACGCGGCCGGGCCTGCTCTGGTGGCGGTATGCTATTTTAGCTGGGCGACTCGGCAGATATTTAATCACCATGAATTGCCCCGCAAGAGGGGCGAACGCATTATGCTCGTCGGTCTGTTTACGCTCTTTGCGTATGACGCGGCGATTCTTGCCGCCAATCGATCATTCTCTGGAATGTTCCTGATCCTGGCGCTGGGGGCTCTAGCTTATATTCTGTTCTGGGTTATGCGGCTGGCGGGCAGTGGCATAACCATGGGACGTCCACGCTACCGCATTCACAATGCCGCGCCATCCCAGTAACAACTTCCGAGGAATCCCTGCAATTTACTTTATAATTCCACGATGCTTATACACCCGCGAGCACGTCAGGCTGTAGTTCCGCACCACTCCGCGCTTGTCAAAAAGAATCACCAGTGATTTTTTTGTACCGCGAACATTGGTTTCCAGCACATTGATCACGGGCATGAAATCGGTGGCCGTGAGATGCAATTTTGTGTAATTATATTCCCATTGCTGATTGCCTGAATCGGTGAACGTGACTTTCAATGGTCCGCCAAGTTGGGCCTTGACTTGTGCTTCCGTGGTATGGCCGCGGATGATGGTTTGCGACACCTGCGCGGGCGTAAGTTTATCAATCTGCTGGTTTCCTTGACTGGAGCATCCGCCCAGCCCCGCAGAGATCAACGCAGTAACACAGACAAACGCAAATGGTGCCGCTTTCATAACACGTACTCCTTAGATCCAAGGCGGAACAAGCCATGACCTCGCATGCACTTCACATAATTGTCCAGTTTACGCCGTGAATGTCAATACGCAAGCGAACAGTGTATGTGAACGGGCGTGGCAATAAATCCAGGCGTGGTGCCGAGAAGCCCCATCCCCCTTGAGTCACGCGTGCTTACGCCGCGCGTTTTCCGCGGCAGGCGTCGGAGTTGAAAAAGTAGAAGGTAGACCGCCGGGATTGCCTCATCTTGCGAAAGCATCATATAGTGCCAGCCTTAAGTGCTCTACTGCTCAATTCTCTGTTTTCTGCTCTGCGGCCGCTGCCCTGCAGCGTTGGCTGCCAACGGTTAACCGCGTGTGCCCACACCGCGTGTCTGCGTCAACTCGTGAGCGGCGGGATGGAAACACCGGTTGAGCGTGAAGATTGAAACAAGCGGAGTTTATGAGAGTTCCGAGCAATGCGTCGGCAGACGGACACGCCCGCCGATGCCATCAACGGATTGGCCAATACCGCATGGATGCGATGAGAATGCGGTGAATAATTCGCGAACGATTTTCCGGCTCCGATTGCTCGCATCCTCCGACCACCTCTGCCCTCTCATGGTTCAATAACGTTGTGGCGGTCGTAACGTTGTGTCGTCGCGGTGAAGTTGCGCGGCTTGTTGTCATTGTTGCTTCGGTTTGCATTCATATTAACGTGCATAATAAAAACGATCCCCCACCATGTAGGGTGGAGGATCGTTTTTGTTTATTTTCCGGTAGCTGAAATTCACGATGTACCGAGACTTGCTACGGCGCAACGTGACGGCGGCTTAGATCGCTTCACCGCCCGCCGTGCCATCGCTGACGCGGATGACATTTTCCAGAGCTACAACAAAAATTTTGCCGTCACCGATCTGCCCCTTTCCACCGGGACCGCTGCGGGCGGCCTTGATGATGGCGTCAGTGGTCGGCTTGACAAAGTTTTCGTTGACCGCGATTTCCAGGCGTACCTTGCGAATCAGGTTGACCTGCAGGGCTTGGCCGCGGAAATATTCCGTATGGCCTTTTTGTCGGCCATAGCCCTGGACATCGCTGACCGTCAGGCGAAATACTTCGACATCCGTAAGGGCCTGTTTCACCGCTTCAAGGCGATGGGGTTGAATAATTGCCACAATCAATTTCATTGAGAATTCTCCATATCGGGTTTCATAAAAAGCCCCCGCCCAAGGACCCGCCCGGGGCGGGGGCATTGATCAACAACTTATAGACTGCCAGGTCAGGTGCCACCAAAGGGCATGGCCACCGATTGTTCGGGGAAGGTGTTGGTATCCAAGCCAACCTCCCCGTGGATGCCCAAGTCCAACCCTTCAATTTCCACCTGCTCGGATACACGGATTTCCATGAACAGCTTCATCACGAAGATGATAATCGCCGTCACGACTCCCGAATACACAACCGCATCGCCTGCGGCGAGTATCTGAAGCAATACCTGGTGGAAGTTGCCGTCGATCCAGCCCGCAACGCCTTGCGGCACACCGGCGGCATTTTGGGGACCGGCAAGGCCGTAGGAAATCGCCGTGCTGGCGAACACACCAGTCAGAACCGCACCAAGGAATCCACCGACGGCATGTACACCGAAGGCATCCAAAGCGTCATCATAACCGAATATGGTCTTGATCTGGGCACCCCAGTAGCAAACAATACCGGCGGCCAGGCCAATCAGCGGTGATGACCAGAGCGCGACATATCCGCAAGCCGGTGTGATCGCGACCAAGCCAGCCACAAATCCTGAAGCCATGCCCAGGCTGGTGGCGCGACGATGGTGCATCCATTCAGCGAAGTTCCAGGCCAGACCGGCCATGGCGGTGGCAACCGTGGTGTTAAGAAACGCGGCGCAGGCCAGACCGTTGGCGGCATTGGCTGAACCGGCATTAAAACCATACCAGCCAAACCAGAGCAGGCCAGCACCCGTTAAGGTGTTAAAGAGCGAGTTGGGCTGAATCACGTTCGGAAAGCCTTTGCGTTTTCCGATCATGAGAGCGGCAACCAAGCCGGACACACCCGATGAAATATGTACAACCGTACCGCCGGCGAAGTCCACAGCGCCGCGCTGCGCCAACCAACCATTGCCCCAGATAAAGTGGGCCAATGGATCGTACACCAGCGTACCCCAGAGAAGAATAAAGAGGCACCATGCACCATATTTCATACGTTCCGCGATGGATCCGGCGATAAGGGCCGGGGTAATGACCGCAAACATGGCCTGAAACATGTTGAAAATGGTTTCCGGCACGGGGAACTGCCCGCCGGCGGGAGCGCCCGCGACTCCGGTGATCGCATTGATCGGATCAACTCCCAGCATCAATAATCGACTGGGATCCCATCCGATAAACAATTGCAACGTGTGATTTGTTGATGTCCCGAAGGACAACATATATCCGAACAAAAACCACTGTACGATTATGACTCCCAAAGCCGAGTATGAGGTCATCATGGTGGCCAGGAAGTTCTTCTTCCGGACAATACCACCGTAATACAGTGCCAGACCTGGCATCATAATCATGACCAGGGCGGTTGCCGCAAGCATCCATGCGGTACTGCCCGTGTCATAGGTCTGCTGTGCCCAAGCTCCAGTCACAGGAGCGGGGGCCGTTGCGGTCGCTGCCGGTGCGGTTGCGGCCGGCGCAGTCGCGGCGACTGCCGTCTGCGCATATAAATGTCCAGCCATAGTCATTACGAGCACAACCGCGGCCAAGCCGAACATCCACCGGGCTGTGCTTGCTCTTGCGAGTCTTCTGAAACCCATTAACAGTTCCTCCAAAGAACTATTCCGGAAAAAACTTCCCGGCCCCGTCGCACCGCACGACGGACCGTTTTGTCTGATTTGTCTGGGAAGGCAATCCATGCAATCTCCTTGTGTAAACAAAACTTTCCACATCAGGCCACCAGCGGACCAACCGCTGATTCGCCGTTGACACACAAACATATTCAACTGGACTGAGGGTTGGGATTATTCTACTGGTATCAGGAGAGCCGATAGAAATTGGGCTTCCCGTCTGAACTTGACACATTATTACTGGTATTTTCAGATGTGGATATATTGGCATTGATGGAAATTGCCGTTGATTGCGCCAGCCATTGTGATCGCGCGATTTCCAGGGCGACTGGAATCGAAGCATCCGTGCGAAACGCCAGGTCCGTGGCACCACTGATTTGGTTCATGCCGTGCTTCGTGGGCACGGATGAATTTCGGATCGCACAAAATACTCCAAGCATGCATAAATGGTGGCTCGTCGTCTCGTCGATGGCTTGCATACCCATGCCGCTTGAAGAGGCCTGATGCATAGCCGAGACACTGCGGAGCACAGCCACATGCGCGTGTGAAGAAGGAACTCGCGCCATATTCATAAAGAAAGTGAGCACAACCAGTGTCGCCACCAGAAGTTCCCAGGAATCGAGCATAATTTTCACTTTTTTTCCGTTCACCACAACCCAGCAGATATGCTTTTGGACAACCGACTGTCCGAATGCAACATTTGATGGGCCAGGCTCGATTCCCTGATGTTGTTGTCGGCGACTTTGGTACACAACTGCTCCAAACCAACTCATCGCCCGGATAATATTTATCATCCGAGCACCACCCCGCATCATGCGGGTGATCGGCGTCCATTCCGATCGACAGAACCGAACGTAAGGAAAGATGGCTCGTTTCCGCATCCATGTAGCCTAGCCATCGTACCGAACAAACTTCGGCAACTGACTATGATTAAGCAATTACTGTGCCAGAAAAACAGACAGCCACCGAAAATATAGGCAAACTGCCAAAAATTGGGGTATTAATGATTAAATTTATTGCGAAGCTACGTCACATAGTTAATCACTACGCTTAAAAAATAGTCATTGGACATGATAATGGTGAATATAAGCCATATATGCGAACCAATCTGCCAGCAAACTGTGCACAAAAAAAGGGCGGCCAAGGTTAAATCCTTGACCGCCCGAAATTGCGGCTGAAGTTACTTCGTTCGCCGTTGAGACGAACGATGATTCCGTATCAGGCCGTCACCAATGCTTCCTCTTCATCTTCTTCATCGGCCAGGCCATACGCCTGTTCACCATGCACGGCATGGTCGCCAATTTCCAAATCTGCATCGGACATGCGGAGAGGTACGAAGAGCTTGATGAAGTAAAGAATCGCGACCGTGGCGACGACATTCAACGCAATGATGAAAGCCGCACCCCATAGCTGCAATTGTAACTGGTGAATGCCACCACCGTAGAACAGCCCACCATTGGTGTTTACACATGCAAAAGCGCTTTCGCCTTCCACTGTGGCCAACAAGCCTACAAGCAGGCCGCCGGTAAGCCCGGCTACGCCGTGTGTATGTATGACGCCCAAGCAATCGTCCACTCTCTTGAATATGGCCAATTTGCTGCCCAGGATGTTCATGGTGAACCAGGGAATGGTTCCAGCGCACAAGCCAACCAGCAATGCCCCGTATCCATTGCACACACCGGCAGATGGCGTAATGGCCACTAATCCGGCAATCATACCGTTGACAGCTCCAAGTGCCGATGGCTTGCCGTAACGGAAGTAGTCACAGCACATCCATGTTAAAAGAGCCATTGCGGTAGCGACGTTCGTGTTGAGAACGGCCACAGCGGCGTCGGCATTGGCCGAATACGGGTCGCCACCATTGAAGCCGTTCCATCCGAGCCAGACCAAGCCGGCCCCAGCCAACACCATGAGGATATTGTTGGCCTTAAAATTGGTCCGGTCTTTTTTAAGACGCGGACCGATAATGGCGGCGGCAGTAAATCCACTGATACCGGCTGCCAGGTGAATCACATATCCACCTGAATAGTCGATAACGCCCCATTGAGCCAGCCAACCACCACCCCACAAGCTGAAGGCACCGATCACGTAGGAGAAGGTGAGCCAAAGCGGAACAAACATCATCCAGGCCACAAAACTCATACGACCAAATAGTGATCCAGCGATAAGGATCAACGTAATGGCGGCAAATACAAATTGAAAGTACACCATTGCCGACATCGGAAACGCAGCTGTAGCAAATGGGGAAGCCGGGTTAGGTCCTGGCACGATGGCCTGCCCCAGCTCATTCATAATGCTGGCCGCAGGTCCGGGATGTCCTAAGAAAGAAGTCCATTCCGGGCCGAATCCCATATTGTAGGCCCAGAGTAACCATGCGATCAGCACGGCTGAAAACGCATAGAAAACCATAAACGCGGAATTGATTGCCCACTTTTTCTTAACCACGCCGCCGTACAAAATGGCCAGTCCAGGAATGCTTTGCATACCCACAATCGTGGCGGCAATTAATTGCCAGCAGGTGTCCCCGTGACTAAGCCACGTTGGAGTCGCATAATTTGGTGCTGCCGGAGCCGAAGCCGCAGGAGCGGAGGCAGCCGGAGCGGGTGCCACCGTTTGTGCCAATAGTGGGCCGGCGTACAGCGCCAGCATCAGAAGGAGTGAACCAATTGACCACCAGCGCAGTCGTTTCTGAGTAAAAAAGTTGCTTAAATCCATACTCTGATTACCTCATTAAAATTGTTTGTCGCAGCTACCGTTTGCCATCCGCCACACGCGGATGCGGAGCCATCTCATCAACATTCACCGCATAACCTTGCGTTATGTAACCACCTCCAGACGAGCCAGCAGGCTCAGTGTTAGAAAACAACATTCCTTGGCATAGGACGCCGGTGTGAGCGGCAACAAACCACAGAGACACCACGCAAAACGCGGACGTAGCTCCATCGCTAAGCCAGGTTCGCTTATTGATCCATCCAACTGCACTTACGCTTCTACACGGAATGGCAGCATTGCATTCCGGAACTACCGTATGGTGATGCAATTGCCGTGCCACGATGCCGCACGGTTTTTCGCTCCAAATCCGATTCAACGGGCAAACCAACGATTTTTGCATCCGTGGATGACTGCACCACGCGGCGATCCCAGGCTGATGCCACATATCAGCGGCAGGATATTGGCCACCCGCGACGCCGCGATTGGCAACTCAAATCCAATTAGGAGTCGAATTTAAGATATGGGTAAAATCAATTGCGCTTTGCTTGAGATAAGCGGGACGAAATGCGGAACTATCTGATGTGAATCGAAAATACAGGCACTGCCGCCTGCATTTAAGACATTTGTACCTAATGCGTTGAATAATTAGGCATTATTGACACATGCGAAGTTTATATCGTTGTAATATGCGGACAGCATCTGTAAAGCATGGTGCGGAAAAGTATTTAAAAAAAATGAAATTACAATTGTTCCCAATGTGGCATGACTTTTGCTTCCATTATTAAGTCGTGTGTGCCGCACTCCCGATGTGTTGTGCGGCGATGCCTGTGTAAGGCAGCGCGAGAGCGAGGCATCGAAAAGCGCTTATTAAGGAGTAACAGCGATGCTTGAAACACCCTTCAAAATGGAATGGTCTCCAACCTTTCCAAAGGCTCGAAAGGGCATGAAGAAGCTGGATTGCGTAAAATGGGAGCGAATGGCCAACCCCAATCTCATGCGATTCATTGCCGCAATTTTCATCATTCCAGGCTCTATCGTGGCCTTGCTGCTGATCATTATGGCATTGTGCCGATGGATTATGTGATAATCTGAGGGCATTCGGCAAAGCGCTCCTTTACTTCCAGAATAACATCCTGAATTCGCAGAAATGTCGCCACGATTTCGGGGTCGAATTGCGTACCGGAACCGGCTTCAATCATGGAACGGGCAATTTCATGTGAGAAGGCGTCTTTGTACAAACGCCGGGAGGTCAGGGCATCATATACATCGGCCACCGCCACGATCCGTCCGCTTAGCGGAATCTCATGTCCGCGCATTTGTGCGGGGTATCCGGCACCATCCATGCGTTCGTGATGAGTTGCGATAATTTCTCTGGCAATACGCAAAAATTCCGCCTGTGGAAATTTCCGCAATGCCAGATCAATCGTATTGGCACCCAATGTGGTATGGGTTTTCATCAGCGCGAATTCGCGATCGGTCAGACGGCCCGGCTTGAGCAGTACATAATCTGGAATGGCGACCTTTCCGATGTCATGCAGCGGACTGGTCAGATACATCCACCGGATAAAGTTGGCGGTGATCTGGTCCTGAAATTTCGGGTGAGACGCCATTTCTTGAGATAATAAGCGGGAATAGGTCTGCACACGTTCGAGGTGCATGCCCGTTTCCGGATCACGCGATTCAGCCAGTTTGGCCATTGCAAAAATCGCCAGGTTGCGCGTGTCCGTGGACAACACGCGTTCGCCACTGTGGACACGGGCGATCAACTCTTCCGGATCGTATGGCTTGCTGATGAAATCATCAGCGCCCGCGGTCAGCCCCCGAACCCGTTCCTGCGCGTCATTAAGCGATGTAATGAGAATAATATAAACATATCCCCAAACCTCCTCCCGACGGACAGTCTGGCAAAGTGACAGCGCGCTAAGCGACGATTGAATCTCCCAGTCCGCCACCAGCAGGTGTGCCAGACCTTTGCGGATAATGTCCAATGCCTCTTGAGCGGAATCGGTGCATACCACTTCATGCCCGACGCCGGCAAGCGCATTACGGATCAAAGTCAGACTGACTTTGTCATCTTCCAGCACCAATACACGCATAAGGCCAAGCTCCTGCAGGTTCCATACCAACAGCCATTTAATCCGAAATCACCGGGAACCGCAAAGGTGGCGCACCCGACCACTCAACGTTCTCGGCGATATGGCGATACGGCGGCGGTTTGCTAAGATGATGCCCATGAGAAAATTTATCGTCATGCTGGCACCAATTCTCTTTATCGCTCACGCCATCGCCGCTGGACCGTTGGCTTTGAGCTGCGTCGGACAAAGCCATCCATGCGGATTGTACCACCCCGGTGACACCGGCACCTTGATCATTCGCGTTGAGAATGTCGGAAAGACCGCGCAGATACTTTCGGGCAATCTGCGCTGGGCTTGCCAACCGGAAGATCAGCGTGAGCACATTCTGATCTCAACGGCGATGACACCAGTTCGCGCAACATCAATCTCTCCCGGGCAGGTTATGCGCCTCTCGCTGCCGGTAAAATTTAATGAATTGGGTACCTATCAGGTGCTTTGGCGGGATAAGCCTGTCCCCATGGACGCGCACATTCCACCGCCCATCTGCATGTATGCGCCAGCCATCCATAACAACGTCGCCGGACCATGGATTGCGCTTCCACCGCCGATGTTCTTGCAGGAGCATTCACGAGGATTTATTGGCAGTTACATACGTGAAACCGGCATGAGCCAATATCTCTTTAATGCCGATCTGGCCCCCAATGGCCGGATCAATTTCAGGAATATCACGCCCAGCTTGGCTGAAACAATCAACAATGCTGGTGGCAGCATCATTTTAAGAATCAGTATTCCCCTGCATGGCTGGAAGCGTGGCCGGGAAATTCATGTTCGCGCCCTTGCCACATCCATTGAACCGCTGGTGTCCTCTTGCCGGGCGGTGGTTCTGCATTTTTCCAGCTTCGGCCCAGCCACACCCGCCGCCACGCGAGCGGCGGCCACTCTGCTGACCACGCTGCACATCGCCTCGGATATATGGAAATTGCCCGTAAGATTATTTGCAACGCCGGATATCATCGGGACCCTGGCGGGGCAAAAAGGGGTGGCCAATCTTATCGGTGGTGTAGCATTGACGGACACTTTTACTTCGATGCGTATGTGTCATGCAATCCAAAGCGCCGGCGGAGCGCTGCCGGTGATGATACTTCCGCCACCAGATTTGTCGCAGCAGGTACCATCCGCAAAATTACCGCCTGATCCGGCCTTATTTCTCGCGGCAGCCGCGGAATATGTTCCCGTGCCTCAACTGCCGGGCAATTTCGAATTGCATGTGCTCGGTGCCGCGCCGTTGTATGCCATCGTGCATCCGCATCTGCCTTTGCTGGCGGGGGTATTTGAAGAACCTTACGGATCTGTCGCAGTGATTGCGGGACTTGGCGCGCAAAGTCTGCGCGATCAGAAATGGAACAACTGGCGTGCGCATCCACCGCTGATTGTCACGGACAAAATCTGGCATCAGGCGGTACGCGATGGATTGGCGGGATGGCATCGTCTGCGGGCAATGTTGCCGCAGCCGGGCCACTTTCCACAGGGAAAGATGATTGTGGTGGATGCCGAGGGTTTGATGCGCACACGCGGCACGACAGGTAACACGGTGCCATCACCTTATCCCGGATGGCAGGAAATTCCGCTCAATGATCACGTCTATTTTTTGACCTACCCTGGAAATCCGACACAACTGGTGGCGGCAATACGCACCGCGGAAATTAAGGGCCTGCCCCTCGCATGCATTAGCATCGGCCAGCACAACAAGCAAAACGGACCGCAATCCTTGATTTTGAATATCCGAAATGCCCGTATTGGCCGCTTACAGGGCACCATCACTTTGGCGTCCCCCCCACCGTCCGGCATCCCTGCGGCATCATGGAGGATTGGTCAGGCGGCGCAGTTCGGCCCGATTCATCGCGGCCGTTCCGTCCCGGTCCGTGTAACGCTTGGAAAAATAGCCCAATATTCTGGTCCTGGGAAGCATCGGATTCTTGCAATTCTTCATTGGCGCAAATGGGTGCAAATTACCACCCTCTCCGCGCGCAATTTCCGGCCCGATCAAAACATGGCCGGTGAAAGTTCCACTGCTTCGGCACAGCCTATGGCCGCCACCCAAGCCTCAACGACCGCGATCCCATCCCGTCCATCCGAAGGCCATATTGGCCGGCCGAATAAGGGCAAACCCACCTCCGAGGCTGTGCGAAGGAAAGTTTCAACAACAAGGCCCCGTAGCTACCCCAATATGCCTTTACCGAAGATTGCTCAATAAAAAAATCCGCAATAAAGGTCTTTTACCATTGACACAAATGCTAAAAACACTACAATTTGAAGTTTTCGGGCATGGCGGGCAGCCGAGGTCTTAAAAATGTGTATTCGCCCGGACCGCCGCCGAGTAATGGAATGCTAATAGATTGAGTAGATTATGACAACAACCGCCAATCCCACCCGTCATCGCATTGCCAAATCGGCGTGCCGCACAACGCTTGCCCGTGTGGGCCATACCGATAACCGTTGGTACATCGTGGATGCGACGGATCAGACTCTGGGCCGACTGGCCACTCAAGTCGCCACGCGACTGATGGGTAAACATAAGCCTATTTATACGCCCACAATTGATGTCGGCGATTACATCATTGTCATCAACACCAGCAAAATTAAAGTTACAGGCCGCAAGCTCGATCAGCGGGAATACGATTATTACAGTTACTATCCCGGTGGCCACAAGGTTAAGCCATTGCGGGACTTATTGAATCGACATCCTGAAACAGTGTTTGAACTGGCGGTGCGCCGCATGCTTCCCAAAACAACCATGGGCGTGAAAATGTTTACCAAGCTGAAATGTTTCAAAGATGCCAATCATCCCCATGCCGCCCAGCGGCCTGAGGCGCTTAAGTTTTAATGGATTTCAACAACCCAATAACCACGCCCGATGAACCGGGCCGATGAACAGGACTGAGGCAAACATCATGAGCGAAACCGCAACATCTTCAACTTCTGCAGGCGCAGCAACGCCGCGCGGCATCATCAAAGCCGGTGGCCGCACCTATTATCTTGGTACAGGCCGCAGAAAGAAATCCGTCGCCCGCGTCCGTCTGGTCGCCGGGCAGGGCAAGTTTATCATTAATGATCGCGAGCTTGACGCTTTTTTCACCGAATCCCGTGATCGCACCATGGTCAATGCCCCATTGGTATCGGCCAATGTATCCGGTTCCATGGATGTTCTGGTAAATGTCCACGGCGGCGGCCATACGGGGCAGGCTGGAGCCATTCTTCAGGGACTGGGCCGGGCACTGACAATCTATGACGCGACACTGCGAAAATCCATGCAGGATGGCGGATTTCTTACTCGTGACAGCCGCATGAAAGAACGTAAAAAGTATGGTCTGCGTGGCGCACGCAGAGCCTATCAGTTCAGCAAGCGCTAAGTGCGCAATTCTTATTCACGCTATGTCAAGAGCCGGAAGTTGGTCTTCCGGCTCTTTTTTTGGGTGTGAAATATCCGGGGTGTGGCCATAATTTTTGGCAGGAATGCCGAAGCCGGCGGCATAAATGCCGGCACTAAGACGAATGCCGGTGCACCATCAGGCCCATTACCCGCCCATTGCCAAAAAAATATGGCCACACCCAATATCCGTCAAAACGATTGTGGCGATGGAATTTTTCCCCTTTTGCGGCTAAATTACCCCTGTGCCGACGGACATTGTTCGCCGCAGGCGGTGGAGCCTCTCTCTTGACGACCAGCTACCGGCTTTTAAGCGTGTTAATGCCTGTCTACAATGAATCGCGCACGCTGCGCACCATTGTTGGTCTTGTTCTAT
>JAKAZF010000022.1 GCA_021826605.1 Planctomycetota bacterium
AATATCCCCCGTCCCACACGCCATTTACCAAGCTGTCACCACACCCCGCTGCTCCGGCGTTGTACCCGGAGTAAATCATAGGTAGGGACGCCGCGTCCTGTCCCCCATACTGATCTAGGATTTGACATGTTGATGTCGAGATAGAAGGACATTGGTTATTAGCGCTGTAGCACGCGGGACTAGGGATTTCCCCGCGCACCACCACGATTCCTCCGATCCCTACCGCTAGCATTGTGGCGAGGCCCTTAGCCGCATTCAGCACGGCTCTTCTACCCGTCATGTTGATTCGACTACCAATTGTCTTGAACATGGGGATACTCCTTGATAGAAACCAACTATTTCACGGATTTCAGAGCATCCGAAATCCGAAATGATCTCAATTCGCCGCCATCTTGCGGCGCGAACCTTTTAGCCCTTTTACAAAGTTCCGAATAGTGACGGCTTCCAAACCACGGTAATAAAAATGCATGCGGCCCCACCTCAATCCCTTTTCAATTGCCCGCGAGGTCAGTATTCCGCGCGACCTCTCGGCTGCCTCCCAGCGGCGAAACAGGTCCAAGTGGAAATAGGATTTTTCGGCTATTTGCGCCGCTTCGGAATATTTTGGTATGGAGCCGCAGCGCGCCATGCACCAACGCAGAATCGAGAGATAGGCGAACCGCTGATTGGCCGCCCATACGGCGGGGTCGCGGTGCTCCAGCAAATTCATAACATGCAATATTCGCCGGGTGAGGGCAAGCCCAACGCCCCCTGTCTTCCCACCGGGCGGATCATCGAACAATTTTCCGGTTGCGCATGCGGCAACCAATTGGTTCCGAAATTCACGCCGCTGCGTCTCTCGCTCCTGCCAAGCCCGGTGGCCGAAGTAATAGGGTGCCGGGTGTTGCGAAAGCGGGTCCAACATCGCCGCCTGGAGGATTGTATTAATGGAGTAATTTTCCGCCACGCGAATAGCCAGTTTCATCGGCCCACGCACCAGGAACCGTTTCCAGTCCCCGCCCCAGAAATTGACCACCCGGCTTTGGGCCGTTCCATGCATTCTCGCCAGCGACGCGGTGTCGAGTGAGAAGACCGTGCCAGAATGGTGGGATGCGGCCAAAGGAAGCATCGACACGACGTAGTCGCGATCGCGATTCTTCCAACATACCATATTAAAATCCTTGCGCCTTTGGATCGAATAATGATAATTATCCAAAGATGAATAATTTTATAAACCATGTCCGGTAAAAAGTCAAGGCTCGCGGATTTGTTACAGCGACCGTTTTGCCGGTCGCGGCACGCCGTCAGATCGATTGCAGACGAAACCGGCCGGGCGTTTGGCCGCGATATCTTTTAAAGAACCGGTTCAGATGCGACTCGGCATCGAAGCCGGTGAGTTCGGCGATGCGCGTCAACGGATAGCGGGTGTTAAGCAGCAATCGATCGATACGATTGAGCCGCACACGGTTGATTTCCTCATACGGAGAAAATCCGGTTACCGCCATGAATCGCCTCTCGAGTGTGCAGCGGGACACCAGCATGTTGGCATCGGCCAGATGATCCAGCACACTGTCAACCGTCAGTCCTCTGCCGGTGTACTCCCGGATATATCTCAGGGCTTTCGCCACCAGCGGGTCGGCTACGGCTATGGTATCCGTAGAGGTGCGCGTGATGACTCCCGCCGGCTGAACCAACTGCGGCCTGGTTGGCACCTTTGTGCCGCCAATAATGCTGTCAAGCATTTCCGCCGCCTCGAAGCCGATCCGATCAGCTGCCGGATCAACACTGGTCATGGTCGGCACAGCCAACTCGCAGAGCACTTCGTCATTATCCACGCCGACGAGCACAATTTCCTCCGGAACATGTATCCCGGCCTGCTGACAACCCGCCAGCACAAGTCGGCCGCAGATGTCATTGCACGCCATGATACCCGCCGGCTTGGGCAGGGCTTTAAGCCACGGCAACAAATTGGCATAATCAATGCTTGACCGCCAGCCCGGTGCGCGCCTCACACCGGCACCGCGCCGGCTTTGACTGATAAAGACCTGCGGGTTGAACCCTTTCCCGGACAAATACTCCTGAAAGGCTTTGGCGCGGCGTTCCGATGCCTGTTGAGACTCAAAACCGCAATACGCGAATGTTTCCAGGCCACACTGAAGCAGATGATCCGCGGCGAGCCGCGCAATGGCCTGATGGTCGCTGTGGATATTGGCTATACCCTTGGGCGGCTCCAGCGATCCCAGATCGACAATTGGCACCCGCAGGCGCCGCAGTGACGCAAACTGACGGGGGTTGCGAATCCGGCATACGACCCCTTGAAATTTTCCGCGAAAAAGCCAGCGTGGCAGATTTTCTTCCTCCATCCAGGGTTCATATTCAACAGTCCAGTTGGGGTGGGTATGCGCAAATCGTGATATTCCGCGCAGCAGACCGCTTCCATAGCTTCCGATTGCATCGATGACCAAGGCTATATTTATCATGCGTTACGCTCTGCAAGGTTCCAGTCTGTTGGTTGCATCACCACAGACCTTTTGATTCTACTGATTAGCGGCATCCAAAATATCATTTCCCATGTCCACGCCCCGGCCCGACCGGAGAATCCGCACCTGGAATGTTGAACCATCCATGAACGAGCCGTTGGATTCCCGCTGCCGCAGGACCACGGCACATCGCTTTCGATACAGCCTGACTGATATGTGATAGCATAGAACAAGGAGGTTGATTTAACAAATATCCGATTGCGTATAAATATCTCACCTCACGATCAGGTACTGTCGGGGCCGCGGAACAGCTTTGGTTCGCGACGGTTGCGCCAGTATGATTCGATTTCCTCAAGAGTTCGGCCCTTGGTCTCGGGCAGAACGAGAATTGTAAAGAGGAAGGTTATCAGCGAACAGAGGGCATAGATCAAGTACGTCGCCGATATACCGATATCTGATTTAAGCATCGGAAAAGTCTGTGCCACCACAAATGTGGCCAGCCACAGCGCCACCACACACACGGACGCCGCCCGGCCTCGAATGCGCGCGGGGAAGATTTCCGAGATGATAATCCAGACCAGCGGCCCCATTGCCATGGTAAAGGCAACGCAGAATATCAAAATGCAGCCCAGAAGAATCCACACCTGGGCGTGGCTGAAGTGAATGGTGCTGACATGCGTTATTCGTCCCTGAAAGACTTTGGTTGTCACCACCCGATCAGCCACGGCAAATATTGTCGCCACCGATACCAGCGCCACAACCTGGGTCGCTGTCCCGATTGCCAGCAGCATTTTTCTCCCCGCCTTATCGACCAGTGAAAAGGCGATAAAAATCGCCGGCAGTTTGGCGGTTCCCATTATCGCGGTGTAGCCGAAGGCGTGGCCGGCCGTGACGCCCGCGGCCTCAAATATCCGGGGGGCATAGTAGATAATGGAATTAATGCCGCTGAACTGCTGGAATACAGCCAGAAATAATCCGATGATTAACGGCAGCCGGTAACGGGGAGTAAAAAGCTCGGAAAATCTGCCTTCCTCCCGCGCCGCGGTCTCTTTGACGATTTTAATCTCCCGATCCGCACCCGCGGAGCCGATGAAGCGTTTTAAAATATTCCGTCCATCCTCTTCGCGATCATTAATGATCAGCCATCGCGGGCTTTCCGGAACCGAGGATATCATCAGCAGAAAAATAATGGCCGGCAATGTTTCCGACCCCAGCATCCATCGCCAGCCCATGGTCTGGTTCCAGTTCATACCGCCTGCCGCAGCCTTGTGGAGATGACTCCCGGCACTGACGATCAGGAAATTGACCCAATAGACTCCGGCAATTCCAATGACAATGCCGAGTTGAAACAGTGAACCCAGTCGGCCACGATGCCGTTCGGGCGCTATTTCCGCAATATAGACCGGAGCGATCATCGAAGAAGCCCCGATAGCCAGACCGCCTGTCATCCGGGCCAGAATCAGCTCCGTGAAGGACTGCGGTATCGCCGAGAGCACCCCCGATGCCGCAAAGAGCACCGCACAGACGATGAGCATTTTTTTGCGGCCAAATCGATCGGCCAGCGTCCCGGACAGCATCGCCCCGGGCACACATCCGAGTTCCAGGCTGGCAATCGCAAAACCCAGCTGCGCATCGCTTAAATGGAAATAGGACTGCAGATATCCCTGAATACCGGAAGCCACGCCGGTATCATAGCCGAACAGCAGGCCCGCCAGCGCCGCCGCGCAGACCGCAAAAACAATTGCGCCGATTCCCGGAATGCCGCTTTCCGATGATAACGCAACGGACTGGTGTGGCATAATGGACATACAACATCATCTCTTCCGCGATAAGCTCGCGGCAAATATTCAACCACAGTCCCGATTACGACACAGAACAGGCCGTTGTGCGCAGTGTCTCCGGACCACCCAGGGCGGAGGATTGATAAGCTTGCAATTCGACCTCACCGCGCAGGTGAATATCCGCGGAGGAACTGCCGATCATTAACTTCAATGTTCCGGGCTGCAGAACAAACTTCCGGCTGCCTTCATGCCAATACCACAACGCTTGCGTATTATACGGCAAATCGAAGGTAATTTCGCGCGATTCGCCGGGCTTGAGTTCCACACGTTTGAAGCCCACCAATTCTTTGATGGGGCGCTTCACCGGCGACTTGGGTACCGCTACATACAATTGCGCCACTTCAGCCCCGGCCAGTGAACCGGTATTGGTGACTTTACAGGATACCTTGACGCTGTGGCCGGATGACAGTTCAGTTGATCCGAGGCGCAGATTACTGAACGCAAAGGTGGTGTAACTTAAGCCGTGGCCGAACGGATACAAAGCTTCCCCTTCGAAATACATGTACGTGCGTCCCTTGCGGATGTCATAATTATGAAACGCAGGTAACTGATCCACGGATTTATACCACGTACAGCAGGTTTTTCCGCCGGGGTTATAGTTCCCAAACAGCACATCCGCAATTGCCGTTCCCTGCGCCTGCCCGGCAAACACCGCTGCCACAATCGCGGGGAGGTTGTCCTGTTCCCAATTCACCGCGACCGTATTATTGGTGTTAAGCACCAGTACGGTTTTGGGGTTGGCCTGATAACAGGCTTTGATGAGCTCATGCTGCACGCCGGGAAGTTGGATGTCTTTGCGATCATGCCCCTCACGGTCCACGCTCTGATCGACACCGCAAACCATAATGACCACATCCGCCCGCCGTGCCGCCTCTACGGCTTCGGCAAACAATTGCTCATCCTTCGGCCCCATCACACTGCATCCAGGGTAATATGCTATTGTGGGATGGCCCGGACGGGGTTGCCGAACCGTTAGCGCGTGCAGCGGTTGCAGTTGGAACCACTGCACATTGCACAAACCTCTGCCGGGGCCTGCACTTTTACCGCTGAATTTCAGAAAAACATTGTGCTTTCCGACTATTCCGCTGATCGGAGCCGATACCGTGCTCCATCTCTGCCAACTGCCGGTGTTCGGCACATGCAGCACGGCAATTTGCGGACCATCGAGGCTGTCAATGCAAACGCTTACAATCGCTCTGGCTCCAATACCGGCCATACGGATGGCGATACGATTCTTGCCGGTGAAATCCTGCGGATGATATTCCACCCAGGAACCGTCATGAATCCCCCAGATATTCCTTCCGCCTTCGCTGGATGGCTGGGTTTTAATGCCGACCTCAACGCTTTTAAGCTCATCCGGCCTGACCTGTCCATGGTGTTCGTCCACGGTAATTCCCAATGCCGCCGCAATACCCATATACGGTGACATGCGCACCGCCGGACGACCGCTGTAACCACCGAGATGGAATCCAGCGGTCGGGCCGATTACCACGACATTTGACAGTTTGGATTTGTCCAGTGGCAAAAACTGATGCTGATTTTTCAACAGAACTATGGACTGCCGCGCGGCGTCCAGCGCCAGAGCGCGGTGGGCCGGAGAATCCACGACGTCAAAATCGATACGATTGAACGGAACACTTTCCGGCGGATCCATTTCACCCAGGAGAATACGGACCGTCAGCAGGCGCGTAATCGCCAAGTCCAGATCCGCAACGCTCAGGAGGTTCAGAGCCACCGCTTTGGGCAAGCTGCTGGTCAAGTCGTGTTGGCGGCCCGTGTAGCGGATCAGGTCGCAACCGGCCTGAATTCCCAATGCCGCAGCCTGATGGCGGGTTGGAACATAATGGTGCGGATTATAAATATCATAGACCGCCGGGTTATCCGAGGTAACATATCCGCGAAAGCCCCACCGCTTCCGCAATAGATCAGTCAGCAGGAAGCGGTCGCCGCAACACGGGACGCCATTGATGGCGTTATAAGCCCCCATGAACGTAAAAACATCACCTTCCAATACACATGCCTGATAAGCGCGGGTGTAATATTCCCAGAAACTCCGTGGATCCACGGTGGCTGAAACATACTGCCGATCATCATCGGTGTTGTTGCAGATAAAATGCTTGGCGCAGGCTGTCGCCTTGAGATAATTCGGGTCATCGCCCTGCATGCCGCGCACAACCTCCACTGCCCATGTTCCGGCCAGACAGGGGTCTTCTCCCGGAGCTTCTTCGCAGCGCCCCCAACGGGGATCACGGTGCAGATTCAGCGTTTGCGGGGAGTAAAAACAAAGCCCCCACTTTTCCTTTTTATGGTAGGCCCGAGCCTCATCGGATACCGCCGTATAGACACGTCGCGCCAAATCGGGATTCCAGGAACAGGCCATCGCCAGCGGCTGCGGAAACGATGTGGCCACAAATGGATCAACCAGCCCATGCAGCCCTTCATCGGAGGCATAGTTATATGGCGGCAAGCCAATGCGCGCAATGGCCGGAACGCCGTTGTGACCGTTGCATGGCCCCTGGCTGCCGGGGTTATTGACCTGCAGGAACTTCTCCGCCAATGTCATGCGCGCCACATACGCCGCCGCACGTTTCCAGGCCCGACTGTATGCCACATCAGAAATGCCGACTCGCCCCGGCGCCGCCCCCGGTGGAGATGCTTCCGTTTTGCCAATCGACGGACCATCACCCAACCCAACCGCCACTCCCGCAGCTAAAACACCTCCGACAAACGCCCGTCTTCCGCAAACCAGATTGTCATCACCCATTCCAATTTTCCTCATCAGCACATTGTATCGAAAAGCACATTATGAAAGCGGCCGTTGGATGCCATCAGTTCGCAATCATTGTCTTCGCAGTTACCACGCGAAGTAAAAACCCGATCCGTATGATATTTTTTCCATTGTACGTATTTTAACCTGCGACATTGGTTGCCATACCACCGCTCCTTCGTTGTATAATTCATGCACGCCATCCGGCAGGTAATTGTTGTTGGGCCGGTCCACGTGGTTGCTGGCCGGCGCATAGGCCGAACCTTGACCACCCGTTCCCTGCCCCCATGTTGCCATGGCCCCCATGTATGTTCCGGGATCGGTTGGCGAAACGCCGCGCGTGCCCATCAGCGCCACATCGGAAGCCAGAATGGCACCCGGATTGGATTGCGGATTTTCCGCCGGCATGTGGCTTGTATGGGTATTGTAGAAGGTCCAGGTTCTGTAATTTGGCAGTCTCGGATGCTTACCGCCCGCAAGTTCGCGTACCCGCATATCGTAGGCCTGGCTGTATCCTAATGGAAAGTTTGAATTTGGCGGCGCAT
This sequence comes from Planctomycetota bacterium, assembly GCA_021826605.1. The sequence goes on from JAKAZF010000022.1 coordinate 7,613, forward strand.
TACCAATTCCGCGGTCTACCCAATAGCAATAACCGCAATAGAAATCCCACCGATTCAGCAAGCCGGAACTCGGATCATAAAAATTCGGCCTAATCTGGTTCGGCTGGCTGATCACACCGGGCTGCGTGGAAAACAAGATTGAAATACCCTTCGCATCAGGAGTAAGAATGCCTGGGCGGATATTCACCATTTTGTTGTTCACCACACCAAAGCTTTCGTTGTAAAGCAGCGCAAAACCCCATTGTGCAACAAAGTTGGAGCTTAATGCCGTGCGGAACCCGCCGAAGGGAAGCATATCATCATTGGTCACCGGGAAGGCACCGAACTCATTGGAATATTCCTGCAGCGCCATGCCGATTTGCCGCAGATTTGATGCGCAAACCATCTGTTCGGCGGCGTACTTCGCCTTGGCCAGAGCCGGCAGCAGCAATGATATTAATAAAGCGATGATGGAAATGACCACCAGCAATTCAATGAGTGTAAACGCAGACACACATCGCCACCTGTTGCTACTGGCCGTATTCGGATCCCACCGTTGTCCGCTGTGCAGCCGATTCAATGCCTGGCAGATCATAGAAATCTCCTTTCGGGCTTGCTACCCGCACAAGAGAGCGCCAAACACCGGATATCGTCACCCGGTCAATTCGTGCTTCGCATTTTACTTTTCGGATGCATTTCCTCGCATCCATCCATCACCGCCAAAATGTCACTTTGCAATTGATTATTCTACGCCAATCGTCCGCGCATGGCAGTCCCACTTTTCATCAAATCCTGTACCACTTTTCATCACAACAACCTTCTGCCGGTGCCGAAACAATCCCCCTTCGCCATTGAACATCCGCGCCATCAGGCCATGCTGGCAATCCGCTCAACATAAGGTGGCCGGGCGGTGCGGGCGTTTGCGGCCAACCAAGCCCAGGCCCATAGCGCCAATGGCCAGCAGCCCCAAAGTGGCGGGTTCGGGAACAGCGCTGACGGTCAGGGTTACGGCCGTGGCCGAATCATTCAATGTGCCCGTATACGTCATGGTGCCGACGGTCAGCGTGGCGGTGGTCGAGCCGTTCGCAAATTCAAACGTGCCGGTTAGCCCCCCGGCGGCGTCAGCGATCAGAGTGTAGGTATCGAAAGGCACATTCGTATCGCCGCCGGCACTTAAATCAGCCAGATTGATGATGTTGGTTCCACTGACCGATGCGGCAGTACCGGCCAATATCTCCTGTACGGTGCTGCCGTAAAAGCCAAAGTCAATGGTACCACCCTGCAGGTTCAGTCCGCCGACGTTAATTTGCGCCTGTACAGTGCTGGAGGAAGTCGCGGGGTTTCCGGATTGGGGGCCGGGCATGTAGTCCGTGGCAACATTAAACGTACCGCCGGAATCAATCTGCAACAGGCTGGTGTCGGCGATGGTGGCCAAACCATTAAAGCCACCAGCCGCACTGCCGGCGGTATGGCCGAGAAGTTGCAAATCAGCCCCTTGGGTGATCTCCGTCGGTCCCGTGTAAGTGTTGGCACCCGTCAGCGACAACGACCCCGGCCCACCGGTCCTGCCGGGATCACTGTTAACCACTTTCAGGCCGCCATCCGCCCCGCCACCCGTGCCATTGAGCAGCGGATTATATATCACCGTACTGAATCCATTGGTATCGATTACCGCCCCGCCAGCCAGTACATTAAGATTCGTTGGTGTATATGTATGCTCGCCGCTGCCGCCGGGATTGGCGATCAAGCCGACACTGGCATTATATTCCTGAAGCGTGCCCCCGTTGAAATTCACAACAGTGGTGTTTGGCACTGCGGCACTGGTTGTCCCATTAAGCGATTCGGTAATGTCATGAACCGAAAGCACGCCGCCGTTCAAATTGACAATTGTGGTCACCAGATGGGAATTGCTGGAGCTTCCAGAGGTGATGGATCCGTAATTGTTATCGGTCGCCGTAACGACCCCGCTGTCAACATTCAGTGTTCCCGTCTGCCCACTACCGCTTCCGCCCGTACTGATCTGATTGGCCGTGACGGTACCACCCGTCCCACCGGCACCGACGTTCAACTCGCTTGCGCTGTTGGCCAAATTGGAATCATTGAGAAATGCTATAGCCCCGGTTCCAGTGATAATGACGCTGCCGCCGTTGACGTTCAGCGCGTTTCCGGTGAGTTTCCCCGCGCCATAGTTAATCTGAATGCGAGCCGACTCAGAAAGGGTACCACCGCTGTTTACGTTGATCACACCCGGTGCAGCGCCCAATCCGGCCGCGATTTGTTCCCCCTTGAGATAACCGCCACTTCCGATGTTCAGTGTCGCGGTGTAGACCTCCGAAATCCCCGTGGGATTGTTGTTGTTATAGGTGCTGTTATCGATCGTCAGGTTCTGCAGGGTTGCCGTTCCACCCTTGATCGCCAGGATTCCGGAATCAGTGAGTGTATAGGACCCGGTACCAGCGCTTTGGAACGTGTAGTTATTTTTTGCCGTGCTGCTGCCGACGGTCACACCGACAGCGCTAATGCCATTGGCCACCGAAACGGTATACGTGCCGCTTCCGGAAGTGGTGAATCCAGCAGCATCGGAACTATTCCACACCACATCGGATGTTCCATTGGACCAGTACGCGCCGCTGCTGTTCCAGGTGCCACTGCCGTTACTTCCGCCGGCCCCGGTCAGACCGGGGTCCCAGTTCAGCGTGGTAACGGTCGCGTTGGCAACGCTCACCCCAGTGAACAGCAACACCGCTCCCGCTGTACGAATTGTGATACTCTTACATGATTGGGATATTAATGAAAGCATTTCTCTTACTCCTTAAAAGAACCGATAATAGACATATCCACGTTCAGAAGTTCCAGGAAGAGGTCCGCTGCTTACACGGCCGCAGCATGGTTAACACTTCCTCGCAAAAATAAACACTGCATTACTTGTGCAGATGTAAAGTATGGCACAACCCGGCGGAAGCGGAAGAGCCATTTTTTATCATTTTTGTACCAATTTGTATCAAATATCCATACGCTTTCGGGAAATAATCTCCAAGCGATCGGGGATCGTTCCATTCGGGGGTACTGTTCTTCATGAAACTCGTGTTGCGTATTCCGGCACCGGGTGCCAGTTGGAGACGAACCATGACAGCGGTTTGGTTTGGCCAATGTTTACACAGCCCCGGGCAAACATTGGCAACATAAACAAGTTGCCAGGCCGGAAAACTATCTGGCTTGATGCCGCCAACTACCTGATTTTGTGGTTGATTTCGATTATTGGCCAATTGGAACCAATGTATATTCGTGCGGTACAGCTTGCGCGGCCTGCCGCTCCGCCTTGGCTACCACATGCTGCAAAGAGGAGAAGCCACGCATAATTTTATCCACCGCCCGGCGCGCCGCCGGATTTGATTCGGTATCTACCGGGAATATCGGGCCGCGCGGCGCATGGAAGAATGTCGGACGATGAAAAATGTTCGCCATTGGAAGTTGAACCTGCTGCCAGCCCGCAAATCGCACTTCGGTACGTTGCCATGCCAGTGCCAAAACCCGATAAGCCTGCTCCATCATGGGTGTTACATACCGGGCCAGATTGACACCGTGCGCCAGTTCAGCTCTGCTGAAGGTTCCAACCGTTTGGCCGTCAATCCGCAATTGATATGCGGCAGCGCTTAAGTGCGTGACCTTCAGGATCTCACGATCCAAGGCATGGTAGAAACCACTGGCCTTGATCACCATGGCTGTGACGGGATTGGTGTACTGAAAATTCGGGCTTCGGGCCGGCCACAATCGCTGCGGCGCAAAGAGCGGCCATTTGTCATGCAACGACATAATCGGCATCGGCAGGGATCCGTCCACCTGCCGCCAGGAAAGCGTGCCGTTGGTATCAGTAACGCCGTTTACTGTGGTATTGGCTGATTTTCCAACATGGCGGTCCTCGGCGTTAATACGCACCGATGTTACGATCGCCGGTGCCCCCCACGCCTTAAGAAGCGTTTGCGCCATGACCAGATGACCGGCCGCACACGGGTGAATGCGTCCCGGAATGATCATCCGGGCGAGTTTCAGATTTATTTTTACCGCCTTTTTGAGCACCGCAACCAGCGGGGCATTAAAATCCACCAGAAAGAGATGATCACGCTTGGCGAGTTGCCGATTATATTGACCGTAGCGAATCAGCACATTGTTGTAGCTGCCTTTGGCCTTCCGGTCGAGCATGAAGCCTGGGGGATGGGAAAAATCATCCCACGGCGTGGAGTTGATCATCACAATGCGTGCATTAGGCAGATGAGATTTCAGGGAATGCAAAATGTGCTTTAAACCGCGGCGATAAATATCAAATAATCGTTTGGAATAGGGTCTGTAGCCGGCGTCGTTCTGGCCCAGCAGATAGACAATGACATCGGGTTTGAACGGAAACACATCCCGTTTAAGCCGCTGATCAATCGGCCCCGCCCAACCGCCGGTTACGCGGTCTCCACCTATTCCGGAATTGACAAATTTAACTTTGAGTTTTGGATAGTGCGTCAACACGTAGGTTTCCACATCGGTGGTGTAGTACCGCTGGGCGGTAATGCTGTAACCGTAAAAGCAGACGCGATCGCCGTTTTTCAGAAAAAACGGATCGGCCGCCGTCGCCATTTGGCCGGCACCTAGAACCAACAGCATGAACATGACAAAACCGGAGATACGGGTCATCAGCGACTCCTGTTTGATGAAGTTAAAGCATTTACTAAAAAGCTAACGCATTACCAGGCAAAATAGAAACTTTTACTCAATGTGGCCTCAAGGGTTCGCACCTTTATTTTGGCCATCGGAACGAACGAGACCGAACCGTCATTGTAGAGTTCATGTTCCCCATCCGGCAGGTAATTATTATTCGGTGTGTCGACATGATTGCACGCCGGCACATACGATGAACCCAGCGTGTTTGGAGCCTGCACGGAAGCGCCCATGGTGCCGGATGGATCGGTCATAATGGCAATGTCCGACGCCAAAAGAGCGCCGGGGTTCGATTGAGGATTTTCCGCCGGCATGTGTACGGTGCTGTGGTTGTTAAAAAACTCCCAACTGCGGTAGTTCGGATCTCTGACGCCTTTAAGTTCAATCGATCTCATATCGTAAGCCATGCTGTAACCATCCGGAAGTGTTGCGCCGGGGGACATGCCTGTGCCACGATCCACCCAGTAGCAATAACCTGAATACCATGCCCAATAATCACAAAGGCCCGTGGATGCATTAAAATATTTGGATGTCGGGTCCAACTGATTTCGTTCGGTAAACTTCAGCCCTGGCTCCGTGGAAAAGAGCATGGAGATGCCCTTGGCATCAGGTGTGAGAATTCCCGGTCGGACGTTAACCATTTTTTGATTTACAACGCCAAACGAACCATTATAAAGCAGCGACCATCCCCATTGCGCCACACCGTTTCTGGCATCGCTGGCGCGAAATCCGCCGAAAGGCAACATATTATCATTTGCCGGCGGATAAGCCTGATATTCATTTGAATATTCCTGTATGGCAATGCCCAGCTCTCTGAGATTCGATGCGCAGACAATCTGCTGAGCCACACTTTTTGCTTTGGCCAGAGCGGGCAGCAGCAACGCAATGAGTACCGCGATAATCGAAATCACCACCAGGAGTTCAATTAACGTAAA
>JAKAZF010000555.1 GCA_021826605.1 Planctomycetota bacterium
CGTGACGCGACCTGACCCACCAGCCGGGGATGCCGGGGATGCCGGGGATCTTTCAGCCCGTCAGACACTGGCATTCATGATCTAAGATATCTCATCCCCTCAAATTTTTCTCGCGTCTATTGATATCATCCCCGGCATCCCCGGCATCCCCGGCAATCCGGCCCTCTTCAAGCCTACCTACGGGATGCACACATCTTGTTGCCATGATGAATCGAGACGGGTTTTTTCATCGGATGCCATGCTCAAGTCCGCGCTGAGTTCGCGGTCATTGGGCACATAGGGGGTTTACGGGGTAGCTTAACTCATTGAAATTGGCTGGTTTCGGAAAATCTGTGGCTGGGAATTGCTCCAGAAGTTAGGCACACGACTAGAGATCTTTTGGGTTGAATTAATTGCGAGCACACGCTATCCGCGATAATGCACGACGATGGCGGCACGGGTGAGCGCTGAGGTAGTGACGTGCGGCGACGCGCCCTGTGTGGGCGTTGTGTCGGCTCAGTGGTGGCGGCGTTGGAGGTTGCTGGGATCCGGCGACTGCGGGGCCTTGGCCCCGCCGCTCAGGTGAGCATGCGCGGCAGCCGGTCCAGCGCGTAGGCGAAGATCGTCTGGTTCGGGGTTGAACTCGGCAGGTGGAGCCGGACCTTTCGCTTCAGCACCTCGACCCTGGCGGCGAGCTTGATCAGGCGCAGACGCAGGGTATCGAACTGGGCGGCGCGCCAGAGCGAGCGCCGCGGCATGGCGGCACGCAGGCTCCACATCAACCAGTAGGCACCGAGATGCAGGAACAGGCGCATCTGGTTGGCCGCGGCGCGGCAGCATGACGTGCGGTCGGCGGCCAAATGGGTCTTCCACGCCTTGATGTAGTTCTCGGCCTGGCCGCGGGCACAATAGACATCCTGGTAGACGGTACGGCCACGCACGCCTTCGAGGCTGGTGACGATGAAGCGTGTGTCGACGCCCTTCGGCCGGCCTCGCCCCAAACGCCAGAAGGCCCCCGCGGGGGCCTTCTGGCGTTCGTCTCTGATGCATTTTTACTCCGGCACGCCGATGCATTTTTACTCCGGCGTTGACAGATAAGTATTTGTAATTTTCTTATACCGCGAGCGCAGTGATGATATGAGAAAAATGACGGTAAAAGCCCATAAGCATTTTCGATATTTTTGAAAAGCCGTTGTTCCCAACAGGAGATTATATTTTATTGCCATCTTGGGCTCGATGCCTGGGAACGCCAGGAAGTGCTAAATGGAGGCGAGGAATACGAATATATTTCTATTTTCAGCGGCACAGACATTTTCTAGAATTGAAATTAAAAAATGATAAAAATAGATTTTTATCCGCCAGGAATATTTTTTTTATTGACAGTGGCCAATTCCTGGAATATTCATTGGTATGACGAAGGCGAGACATTTTACAGATGAGGGGGGCATTTCACCGATCGCGGTCACGATCCCTGAGGCCGTGCGCATGTCTGGCATGTCCAGGAGCGCCATTTATCTGCGGATCAGGGAGGGTGCCATCGATGCACGGAAAGCAGGGGCGCACACTTTGATTATGGCAGATTCTTTGGTGAAATATCTAAAATCGCTCCCGCAGGCGATATCGGCGGGCGGCAGGCACGTGCCCGGCGCTGATACCCTGCACCACAGGGATGGTCCTGGTCGAGAGCGGGCGCGAGAGCAGCGGCCGATCCAGAGGTCGAAGGAATTTCCTGTACGCAGGAATGGTTCCGGTGGGTGAATGGCGATCTCCATCGCGTGGCTGAGAATATTCCCTGTGCGCAGGGATGGTCCTGGTCGAGAGCGGGCGCGAGAGCGGCAACCGATCTAAGGGTTGAAGAAATTCCCTGTGCGCAGGGATGGTTCGGGTGGATGAATGGCGATCTCCATCGCGTGGCTGAGAATATTCCCTGTGCGCAGGGATGGTCTTTTGGCTCTGGCATACAGGCCCCAACCCGGAAGGGAGGGGGCCTGTTCTGTCGGCTTTTCAGCGGGGGCGCGGCCGTTCGGCAGGTGATAAAACTCCCGTTATTTCACGATCCGGCTCTGTGGAAAGTCTTCCAAGTTTTGGGTAGATTCCACGGTCAGGGTATTTTGGGGCCGAAACTTTTTTGTGCATTCATGGCCAAGTAAAATTCCTGAAGCTGCAAAGCTTTATCATATACCTCTTTATCACCGCGAGATCGCCGCAGCATCTTCACCATGAAGCGCTCCAATTCCTGATGGTCGTAATTTCCAAGTTTGATAATATCACGCGCATGGTTAATATCTTGAAGCGCCTTTGTTTTGACATAAAATCTTCTGAAATTTTCTATTTCATGTAGAATGACTTGATCGCCGGCATATCTTGACGAGATTCGATCAATGAAATTTTCTATCTTCTCGCGGTTCCGCACGTCTTGAACCGCGTGACGGGCTTTGGCGATATTTTCGAGAACACGGGCACGCTCTGTCCCTGCAACCGATTTGGCGATTATCTGACTCTCGACGGGAGTTTTATTTTCTGTATTCCCAATGCCTGGTTCAGGGGCGATGCCGTCCATGGAAATCCCCATGGCGTCAAGCGCATTT
>JAKAZF010000023.1 GCA_021826605.1 Planctomycetota bacterium
GTCGCAAGATGGGGCACTCCCTGCGGTCTACTTACTACTTTCTCAACACCGACGGCTGCCGCGGAAAACGCGCGGTGCAAGCACGCGCGGCTAAAAGGGGGTGGGGCGTCCCGGCACCACGGTTCGGATTTCTTGCCACTCTCTGCATGCTCCACCCCGGTGCGCTGCTGGACTTTCCTGTCATAAGTTTTTATAGTTTCAATAATAATTGAACGGAATGGTGGCTGTCGGTTGACTTCAAAATTGTTCGATTGGCCCCGTTCGTGGAGTAAGCACTATGGTCACTGTGACTGGGCCAATAACATTGCAGACGATTGAACCCTACCTCGCTGGGGTAAATGATTTATTTGCGCGCGAGTTGGCCAGCGAACTGGAGCATGTCCAGAAGCTCTCCCACCACGTTGAACGTTTTCGGGGAAAAATGCTGCGTCCGGTGCTGGTTTTCCTTTCCGGCCTGGCTGTTGGCAACAATTCTCAACCGTTGGGGGAAACGCATATCACGCTGGCCACCGTGGTGGAAATGGTGCATGTCGCGACGCTGGTACACGATGATGTTTTGGATAATGCCGAAATCCGCCGGCGCGGTGCCACGATCAATCATCTCCATGGCAATGAAACCGCCGTCCTGCTCGGTGACCTGCTGATCAGCCATGCCTATCACCTCTGCAGTTCTCTGGAGAGTCAGATCGCCTCGCGCACCATTGGTCGAACCACGAATATCGTCTGCGAAGGTGAGCTGACGCAGAATTTCAACCGCGGGAATTGGGACCTGACCGAAGAGACCTACTTTGACATTATCTACCGCAAGACCGCCAGCCTCATTGAAACGTCATGTCGCCTCGGTGCCTGGGCTGCGGGAGCGGATGCCGCAACCGTTGATGCGCTGGGCAATTATGGACGCGACGTGGGTCTGGCGTTTCAGATTATTGATGACCTGCTGGATATAGCGGGCCAGCAGAAAACCGTTGGAAAATCCCTGGGCACCGATATTGAAAAAGGCAAACTGACGCTGCCGATGATTCATTTTCTGGCTACCGCGGCCCCCACTCACAAGAAATTGCTGATCAGCCTGCTGGAATCCGATGCGCCGGATCGAATTGATCATGCGCGCCAATTGCTGATTCCCAGTCCATCTATGCGGTATGCCCGCAACCGTGCCCAGCAACTTGTGGATCAGGCCATTGAGGCTCTTGGCGAGCTGCCGAACTCCGAGCACCGACGTGTCCTCACGGACATGGCCCAATTTGTGACCGCGCGCACAGTCTGACCTGGCACAGCAACGCCGTGGTCTGGGGCAGTGCATGATTCGCTTCGGGCTTTTATTGCCGCGCCGGAGCGTAGAAAAATAACGGGAGTTATGAATATGCCGCAGGATATACTATGCTGGCAAACTGAAAGCGGGTGACCTAATGGGGTGTCTTGTAATTATCGTTGGGTTTTTCTGGCCGCGCGTCGTGCTGGTTTTGCTGTGGTTATTTTCCGATTATCCACAGCGCGCGTTTCAGGGCATGATATTTCCGCTGCTGGGGTTCATATTTCTTCCGACTACCACGCTGGGCTATGAGTTGGCCATGAACTGGAGTGCGCATGGTTTGACCGGTTTATGGTGGCTGCTACCGGCACTGGGGCTGTTGCATGATCTGGGGCATCTGGGCTATTCAAGCCAATGGAAGAGTCGGCGGACAACTGCGTGAGACCGCTGCGCGAAATCAGCAAGCAACGCGCTCCGCAATTTGGGCGTGGTGACAAATCCGGGGATGGTACCGGCGCACCCCATCCCGTTGCATAACCTAAAATCTGAAATTTGAAATCTCAAATCCCCTCATAGCCGCGTGTGCTTGCACCGCGCATTTTGCGCGGCAGCCGGCGGTGTTGAGAAAGTAGTAAGTAGACCGCAGGGATTGCCTCATCTTGCGACAGCATCACTTTAGTTTCAGCCTTATGTGCTCTACTGGTCAACTCTCGCCTGACCCCTGCTCTGCGGCAACAGCCGCCGGTGTTTCCCGCCACTGTCAACGATTACGATGAGCGGCTACAATTATTTTCATGTTGATTGATACGCATTGCCATCTTACATACGAGGGGCTGGCTCAGCGGCAGGCGGATGTCGTAAATCGGGCCGGGATGGCCGGGGTGAACCGCATGATCACCATCGGTACGCATCCGGCGGATCATCCGCGTGTACTGGAAACAACCGCCGCCTTCGGGCAGGTGTTTGCCGCACTGGGCATTCACCCGCATCATGCCGGTGAGGTGGTACCGGAGTTCATTGATGAGCTGGAATGGGCCATTCGCAGTTCACCGCGGGTGCTGGCGGTGGGGGAATGCGGATTGGACTATCACGGCAATTCCGCGGCACCGGCGGCGCAGAAAGCAATTTTCCTCCAGCAGATTGATCTGGCGGTACGCCTGGGCTTGCCGCTGATTTTGCATGTGCGCGACGCCCATGCCGATGCGCTGGCCATAATGAAAGATCATTCCAATCTACGTTTTGTGGTGCATTGTTTCACCGGTACGCCGGAGGAGTGCCGCCGCTGGCTGGCACTGGGCGCGTATATCGGTTTCACCGGGGTGATCACGTACAAAAACGCCCCTGATGTGCGTGCTGCTTGCCAACTGGTACCGGAAGATCGCCTGGTTATTGAAACGGATTCGCCCTATCTAACGCCGCAGGCTGTGCGTAAGACCAAGCCCAACGAACCCGCGTTTGTGGCGTATGTGGCCGAACGGGTCGCCGCTGAACGTGGTTGGACGCTGGAGCAAACGGGCCGGATCACCTCCGCCAATGCGGTGCGATTGTTTGGCAATACATTACTGAATCAGGCCACAGCACCCTGATCCTGACTGTGGTTAGGCGATATGCATGGATGAGTAACTTCCATTGGGCCGCGAAACGTCCGACTGTCAAAATGATTGGACGCGCTTTTTAGCAAGGAACAATATGATGAGACAATTTGTCGGAAGCAAACAAATCATGGCATCCGCGGCTGTCGCGACACTGACCTGCCTGCTTGCGTATGGGGTTGGTATCTTTTCAACGCCACCGGCACAGGCCGATGCGACCACCGCCGCCGGATGGAAGGTTCCAGTCCGAAGCGTGGCGGATTTGCGCGGATTTGGAAAAGTGTCGGCTGATTTTTCCGTGAATCATGCGGAATTTATCGGCCAGAACAAGGCCAAGGCGGATATTATCCTTGGAAAGATGCTTGCCGATATGTTCTGGGATCACCCGCGTGCCAAGGTTGGAAAGTGGATCACGGTGGGTGGAAGAAAGATATGCGTTCATGTCTGCCCGCCGTATGGCGTGATTTGCGCGGGGCGCATCGGCAATAAGGTGCTGGTAATGGGGGCCAGAAATCTCTCGGCACTGAAAGCCCAATTGACGGCCAACGTGCCGCTGATGGGTGCTGGGGTGACGTTTGAACCAAAGAAGCCGTATCCGGTCTATCTTGATTTCTATGATTTGGACGCGTTCAAAACCTACGTGGCCAATCCCATGGCCGCGCGAAAAGATGTGGGATTGAAGGCTCATTGGCGATTTATCAAGAAATTTGGTCTTGGCGGAACCATTGATCCGAGCCTGGTACTGTCCTTTGAGAATCCCGCGCCGGGCGTGGATGAATTTGTTCCCACGGATTACGAACTACGCGAGGCCCAGCGACACCACGATATGACCGTCCCTTGGCTTGCGACCGGCGAAGAGCCATTCTGGGCTTGGAATCGATTTCCGAACGGCATGATGCGCCCATCACGCACCGCGCTAATAGGCGGGTGGGGTGGGGCGGCCTGTGCGGGTGCTCATTTTGCAAGTTGGGGCATGTCCGACCAGCAGCGGGCGAGGACCGGCTGGGCGTTTTTGTATCAGGTCATGATGCATTACAAAAATACTCCCGGCATCGGGGGCTGGTATTTATTCTCGGGGGCACCGGGCGTTGAGTTTGGGTTGCATGATCGGACCGGCATATTTTGGGATCATTCTGTCGGTGGAGAGGCTTTGTTTCGACATTACCTGCACGATGTGCGACATGAAAGTCTGGCACAACTTGGGATGCTCTGGTATGGCAATGCGGAACATTTTCACTCCTGGCAGCAGGTGAAAGTTCCGGATTACAACAGTTTTTATGGGCGATTGAACGCTCAATGTCTCCTTATCCATCGACATTGGCGCTGGCACGCGGCGGGCCACGCGGCCAGACCGCCGGCGGGAAGTGCGGCAGGCTGGATTCCAGTGGCGATGCCTCCGTCGGAACAACAAATGTTTTTTCAGGAGCAGGCCACTTTTTACCGCACGCATTTCAATGCGGCTATGTGGCTGAAGCGACATGCGGGTAAGTCCATTTATCTGGTTTGTGCGGTGGATATGCATTCACCGCGAGCCTTGGGTGGTGTACACGTTTGGCTCAATGGGCGTGATTTGGGAAAACATTTGGAACACTATCAGCATAGCTGGGGTGGCGGCCCTTTTTGTTTACCGGTTGGCGGGCAGTTGAAAGCGGGTGTGAACCATCTGGTTCTGAAGGTACCCGGACCGGAAGGCAAACTCTTCGGCCCGATATTTCTTACCACCACCCAACCTGAATTTTACCCCAATCTGGGAATTCACCATAACGCAAGATTTGTCGATCTGGTCCAATGGCTTCGTTGGGCGAATATCCGTACGCTGCGGGCCGTTGTGGAACAGGCTGCAACACTGGAACCGAATCACCCACTGATCCTATCTGGTGCGGCCAGCGGCATCACAAGTGAAGCGGCGGCACTGGCCTCGCACTACGGCTGTGGCATTGAGTTCACCGGGGATGAAGCCTGGTATCACCCATGGTGGGAAGGATTGGGCCTGGTAGACGGCTTCCACGGCACCGGGGAGGAATCCGGAACTGCTTCGGGCTGGCGTCTGACCCGAGAATTGGGCTGGAGTCTGGAGGATGGTGAAAGCAGTCATGCGTTATTCTGGTCGATCGGCGATTACATCAAGCAGCAACGGACCACCGATTGGTTCGGAAAGCATAAGCGGTTAATTCAGCTTTTTGGTAAATCTGTGCGGGCGAAGCCGCGCATTGTGATTTTGCGCTCATCGCTGCAAATTCAAGTTAACGGCTATCCACGGGGAGATATTGGAACTGGCGAGCTGCAAAGTGATCATTATGACAATGCCTACGCGACAGGCCGGGATCTCATCGCCGGCCGGGTGCAACGCTACAACCCGACGGTACTGTTTGATGCGGGCACGGAATCGATGAATAAATCGGAAATCGCCGCGTTACGACGCTATGTGCAAAACGGCGGTACCTTTGTCGCGATTCAGAACACGGGCCGCAACACGATTCTTACCGCCAATGCCTGGCCAATCTCAACATTGACGGGGTTTAAGGTGGTGGTGCCACATGAGACCGGAAATGTTCGTTTTGACGCCCATCTGCCAAAACCATGGGCGGCACATGACGAGCCGGGTTGGGGCGGCATCGGACTCAAACGCGACAAGCCGGGCACGGTGGTGTGGGCGCGATGGGACAACGGTGGCGCGGTGGCGATGGGCTACCGGAAACTGGGCCGGGGTCGGGTCATCGTGCTGGGGGCCAAATGCTGGCGCGACAGCACTTTTTTGCATTTTCTCTTTTCCAGTCTGGGAATCAGACGACGGGCCGATGCCGATAGCCCGCAGGTCTGGGCCCGCAAGTTCATTACGAAAAACGGCCTTCAGGATTGGCTGATCACATTTAACAACAGCAATAAAGCGATAACCACGGATGTTAAGTTCCGCGTGCAGCGCCGGCCCTCGGAAGTTATCAATGAATTAACGCGTCAACCTGTACCGTTTACGTACACGCCGGATGGGTGGGTGCAAATACGTGATGTTACGATGGCGGGTTATGCCACCCAGGTGTTTGGCGTGGAGCGTTCCAGCCTGGTGGGAGCCATTCCATTCTGGTGGTTCGACAAGACCACATATTGGAAAGCACCGCCGCTATCCAGACGGGGCGCGTTATTGGTTGCGGCTGCGGCGCGGGCAAAGGCGTGGGACCGCCTACATGCCTTGAACATGGATCACTGGAAATTTTATGCTGACAAAACCGGCAAACTGGCGGCGGGAAAGGCGTGGCGCGCCGTGTCATTTAATGATGCCCGCTGGCGTAACATTTCAGATGGGCCATGGGACTGGTCAATTAAAAGTTTGAAGAACTATCATGGTGTGGGCCTTTACCGCCGCACGTTCGTTCTGCCACTATCCTGGACGGGGCGGCATATCGTGCTGTCATTGTATAATTTCAACAATCCGATTGCCTATGACCACGCAAAGTTTTACATCAACGGCGTGCTTGTCGCATCCTATCAACAGCGGTACTGGAGCCAGACACTGAACTTTGATGTCACCGCCCAACTGCATGCTGGATCGCAAAATGTTCTGGCCGTGGAAGTACAAGGCGGCAAGAAATTCAGCGGCCTATGCGGCCCGGTATGGCTGGCCCCGGAAGTGGCACTGAAGCCAGAGGTTTCCTTGGCCGGCCCATGGCAGTGTATGCGGTCAAATTTTACCACGGCGGGAAAAGTTGTATTGCCTGGCAAAGCCAATGGCCGCTACCTGATGCGGATGGTAGCCATTCCGAAATATTGGGCGGCCCGAAGTATATACCTGCATGTGCAAACGGCAAGCCAATGGCTCGGCAGCGTGGTCATCAACGGACATCCGATTAACTACAATAGTTTTTTACATCCATTCGGTACAATTGCGGATATTAACATCACGCCGTACGTTCGATTTGGCGAAAACAATCAGATTCAACTCTGGCCGTTCGCGGCCATTCCATGGTCGACGCAGCCCGGCAAAAGGCATCTGGACATGGAAGTGCGGGCCATCAGCATCGGCTGCGATCAACGATTGCGGTAATGGTTCAATATCGGCGCTGAATCGTGTACACTATATGGCTGTCCGCCCCAATTGGAGCGGGGATTCTTTGTCAGGAGCTACCATGCCGTCGCCTGCGGATTATTTGTATACACAAACCCATGAATGGATCAAGAAGGACGGTGATATTCTTACCGTCGGCATCACGCGTTTTGCGGTGGATGAACTTTCGGATGTCACGTTTGTGGAATTGCCGGCGATCGGCCGGAAAGTCTCCGCCGGCTCCAGCTTTGGAGAAATCGAATCCGTGAAAGCCACCAGCGAGCTGTATGCTCCGGTGGACGGGCAAATTACCGCCATTAATGAGGATCTGAAGAAAGACCCGTCGCTGGTTAATCAGGATCCATATACCAAAGGCTGGATGGTTAAAATTAAGTCGGATTCTCCGTTGCACGGGTTTATGACCGCCGAACAATATGACAAATTACACAACATCGCATGACCTGTGGCCCTGAGCCGCGGTAAATTTGCGGGCGGCGCGGGAATTTCCGACGTATCCTTGTTGAATCTGTTACATTATTGTAATGTATTGAATTGCTGAATTTGCAGCGCCGCATGGAGCGGAGCGCGAATCGGCCATGGATCTGTCGGGATGTGGTTGCCGCCGGCGCTAATGTGACAGGTTTCCGGAAATTCCAGCCGTGCGCAACCACCCTCCGGGAGTTCACAATGCGCACCGATGCAAAAATCGGCCTTGTCGCGGCACTGGTTCTTGTCGTACTGGTCATCATTTATTTTGCCGCTCATACTTCATCTAAAAAAGTCGCCGAAAACAACGCGCTTCCCAACGCCCAGCCGGCCCTTACTGAAACGCCCGCTCTGCCGGGGGCCAACGTTCCATCGCCCTCTCAGACGCAGCCCGGCCTGATCAGCCTGCCGACCACCGCAACCTCCATGCCGGATATGTCAGACCAAAACGCCGCCTCCATGCCGTCCGCCGCGACACAAACTTCCAATTCCACTGTTGCGCTGGCCCCGAACGGCACAGATAACGGTACAGACAATACAGCGAACAATGGCGGAACCGGATTCAATGCCAACAGCAATGCGACCTTGACCCTTCCCCCGATAAGCACGGGCAATGCGAATCAAACCGGCAATGCCGATACTTCCGGAACCGCCTCGCACAGGCACCATCATCACAGCCGGACGTTAACATTGTCCGCACCGCACTCGGGTATTTATATTGTCCGCAAGGGCGATACGCTTTCGTCGATTTCCCGTCGATTATATGGTTCCGCCCGCATGATTCACGCTCTGGAACGCGCCAATCCCGGCCTGGACCCCCGGCGGATGCGGGTGGGGCAAAAAATTCGCCTCCCGCGCCATAGTTCCATTAACCATTCATCCAGTCTGGCAACGCGGCACCACCATCATTATTCTTCCAGATCAGGCACGCATGGAGAACGCATCTATGTCGTTCGCCCTGGCGATGATCTATCCAAAATTGCCCGGAAGTTTTATCACAACCCCGGCCTGTGGAAGAGAATCTACAGCGCCAACCGTGCCATCATCGGCTCCAGCCCCAGAGACCTCCGTGCAGGTGAAAAAATTGTCATCCCGGCCCGTTGAGGTTGCCTCAGTAAATAGCAGGGGATCATTCACCGGCAAACGGTCGAAAAAACCCGCATGAATAACGGAGAGAGCGGGATTCGAACCTGCGGTGTAGGTTGTAACCCGTACTCCGGATAATCAAACCAGTTGCCATTGCGGAGATTTCACGCGGCGAAGATTTCGCCGATGTGTTACGCCGGCCCGATGAAATTTTCTTCAGGCAGGGTGTTGAGATACTCCGTGTATAACGCAACGCGATCATTCGACGTGGCACCGCGTGATCATGCCGGTGCTCCGGGGGTACCGTGTTTGAGGGCCGATACAGCCATACCCCCAAAAATTGTCACGCACCTCGATTGCACCCATGGTGCTTGACAACGTAGACATCATGTCTATAATGGTAATTGTCATTCATTGGAGTAACATACATGGAATTGAGCATTGCACAATTCAGAAACAACATGGCCGACACATTGAACCGGGCGGCATACGCCAGCGAGCGTATCATTCTGGCCCGCGACGGTAAGCCCACCGCGGCGCTGGTGAGTATCAGCGACCTTAAACTGCTGGAGGAACTGGAAAACCGGGCCGACTTGAAAGCGGCGCTGAAGGCGCGCAAGGAAAAGGGCGGCATAACTTTGGAACAGGCCAAGGCCCGGCTGGAAAAAGGTGAGTAATGGCCGCGTATCGCGTGACTATCAGGCCGTCCGCTGACAAGGCTCTGCTCAAGCTGCCAAGAGAGATGCAACGGCGCATCTTGGAGCGACTGGACGAATTGGCCATTGAACCGCGCCCGCATAATGTTGTGAAAATGGCTGGCGACCAAAGCCTGTGGCGTATCCGCGTTGGCGATTACCGCTTGGTATATGAAATTCATGACCGGGAAATAACGATATATGTTCTGGCCATTGGCCACCGCCGCGAAGTTTACCGGGAATATTAACAAGTAAAGGCAGGTGAACCATGCGAATTTTCAAAACCAATTTCAAAACCCGCATGGATAACGGAGAGAGCGGGATTCGAACCCGCGGTACAGGTTGTAACCCGTACACCGGTTTAGCAAACCGGCGCCTTCAGCCGCTCGGCCATCTCTCCAGAGAATAGAAACAGTATCGGCCCAGATCATGAAAGTCAATGATTTGGCGGTATTTTGTGTGTTGCGTTTCGCACTGCACCAGATCACATCAATGGCCCGGCTATGGCGAGGAACCGCCGACATTGTGCGGTTCTCATCATTTAATCCTACAACGCCTACTGCCCCACAGGCACCAGTTCAAACTGGTGCGGCTTGGGCTGATTGGCCGCAAATTCCCGGGCGGCAATGGCGCGCTGCAGGCGGCGCGTGTTGTCAACTATCCGGTGGACGAGCTGTGCGACCTTCGAGTCATTTTCCGTGGTTACAGGCAAGCCCAGCGTGGGCCAGCCATAATTTTCCATGGCAGTCTGAATGCCGTGCCATACGACGAAGCGCAATTCGGTTTCCTCCCAGACCATATCATTGACCCGATAGGCTTGCCATAGCATGGGGGTGAAGTAGCGCGAAAGATTAACCCCGTGGGCCAGTTGTTTGGCCGAGAATTCCCCCACGGACTTGCCGTCAATAAGTAGCCGGTATCGCGAAGCGGATAGGCCGTTGACTGTAAATATTTCCCGGTCCAATTGATGAGTAAAACCGCAGAGGTGATCAACGAGGGCTGTCACCGGGCTGGTATATTTTGGCTGCGGCTGGGGAATCTGATATATGTTCAGAACGTTCCAACGAATGAACTGTGGCCATTTTGCATGGAGCGCCAGCACAGGCAGGGGCAGAGAATTATCAAGTTCCGTCCACGATAGCGTTCCGGCGGTGGACTTCAGATCAGTAATCCTGGTATTAACAGCATCCACGACTTTGGCATCCGTTGCATTGATGGACACGTCAGTGACTGTCGCCGGGGCACCCCATGCTTTCAACAGGGCAAGGCTCTGCATCATCGCCGCCGCCGGGCTGGGATGAATGCGACCCGGGAAGAATTTCCGTGCCAGATCCGGATTGATTTTATAGGCTTCCTTGAGCACCTTTGTCATCGGACGGTTAATGGGTACATAGAGAAGATTATTTTTTGCGGCCAACTGTCGCGTGAATTTATTGAACCGCAAAATCACGCCATTACATCCGCCGGGGAAGCCCACAGGTTGCGTTACATCGTCATAGGGAGACGATCCCAGGAGTACAATGCGCACGCCCGGCAAATGTGCCTTGAGGGATTTAATGATGTGTTCATAGCCCCTTTTAAACACGTCGAATCGCTTTTGACTGAATGGACAGTATCCAGCGTCATTGCCCCCCAGCATAATAGTTACCACAGTGGGTTTGAAGGGAAATACGTCGCGCTTCAAACGTTCATTAATCGTACCAGCCCAGCCGCCGGTAACGGTATCTCCGCCTACGCCGGAATTCACAAAGCGTACGCGTAGGCCGGGAAAGCGGGTAAGTACATACGTCTGCACCTCGGTGGGATAGAATCGCTGTTCGGTAATGCTGTCACCGTAAAAGCATACACGGTCCCCGCTTTTCAGGAAGAACTTTTTTGGTGCCGCCCCAGCCACCGGGACAATGCCTGTCAGCATCAGCACCAAAGGAATAAAAAACTTCGCTATTTTCATTGTGTGACGCCCCTTAGGTTGTGGAATAGTATGCATTTGACATATTGCATGGACATATATCAAGAGCTCAGAATTCTCGTAAACAGAAACATTTAAAAACCCTACTTTGTATTCGAATTCAACGCATTACATTGAGTTATTGGCTCGCCGGTATCAGTTCAAACTGGTGCGGCTTGGGCTGATTGGCCTGGTATTCACGCTTCACAATCGCATGTTGAATGCGATTCAAATACTTGACCGCACGACGCACATTGCGCGCTACGGCCGGATCATTTTCGGTGCTAACCGGCAACTTTTTGCCCCAGAGATAGTTCTGGAACGTTGTTTGTACCGTATGCCAGGCGACGAAATGGGTTTGAATTTGTTCCCAGACCAGATTGCTCACATCGTATGACTGCCACAGCATGGGAGTGAAGTAATGCGAAAGATTAACCCCTTGTGCCAATTGTTGGGCTGAGAATTTGCCGATGGCCTTGCCATCAATCAGCAGGGTGTAGCGTTTCGCGGAAAGTCCCTTGACCGTCAGCATCTCTCGGTCCAATTGGTGTGTAAATCCCGATAATTTGTCAATCAAAGCGGAAACAGGATTGGTATATGCCGGTTTGGGCTGCGGCGGTAAAAACAAATGCCAAAATGGTGGAAACTGCGGCCAATTCTCATGCAAAGCCAGTACCGGCATGGGCAGGCAGCCGTCCAATTCCGTCCAGGACAAAGTTCCATTGGCTGATTTCATATCCGTGATCTTGGTATTGACCGCATCGGTAATTTTGCCATCCGCGGCATTGATCGATACGCGGGTCACCGTGGCCGGTGCGCCCCAAGCCTTCAGCAGCGTTTGGGCCATCATCATCTCGCCGGCCGCACTGGGATGAATGCGTCCCGGAATAATCTGTTGGGCCAATTGGGGATTGATTTTCTGGGCTTCCGTGAGAACCTTAACCATCGGCGCATTAAAATCAACATACAGCAGATGATTTTTGGCCGCCAATTGCTTTACAAAATCATCATACCGCACCAGCACCGCGTTATAGCCACCGGAAAACCTCGGCTTATGCGTTACATCATCGAAAGGGGATGGCCCCAGCAGCACAATGCGTACGCCCGGCAAGTGCTTCTTGAGCGATGCAATAATATGCTCATAGCCTTTTTTGTAAACATCAAACAAAGGTTGATTAAACGGCTTATACCCGGCATCATTCATTCCCAGCATGATCGTTACCACATTGGGTTTGAAGGGAAATACATCCCGCTTCAATCGCACATCGATTGATCCAGCCCAGCCGCCCCGAACGGTATCTCCCCCCACGCCCGCATCCACATAACGCACTTGCAAATTAGGAAAGCGCGTCAGCACATACGTCTGCACCTCGGCGGGATAGAATCGCTGTTCGGTAATGCTGTCACCGTAAAAGCATACACGGTCCCCGTCTTTCAGGAAGAACTTTTTTGGTGCCGCCCCAGCCACCGGGACAATGCCCGCGACCATCAATGTCACCAGAGCAATGATAAATTTGAAGTTTTTCATGTATGGACTCCGATTCGCCAGGTAACACAAATTCCGCATAAAAATAAAACGCGGGCACTGCTGGCCGCACCGCATCCGCCAATTGGAGATATAGTGGCATTTTATGATCCTGTCAAGATTCGATTGCGGCAGTGGTGCAAAGGGGGTGTAACTCCTATTGTTGGCGATCAGGCGGCGCGTTGCGTCCAATAGTCTTCCACCAAACCTGCATAATCCAAACAACGCAGTGCGGTCATATGTTCCGCCCTCTCAACGCGCCAGCGGCAGGA
>JAKAZF010000556.1 GCA_021826605.1 Planctomycetota bacterium
GGCTCGCAGACTTTACGTCTGGGTCAATGCGCATTTGCTTGATCACAAAGATTATCTGTATTTCGATAACATTGCGTTAAACGGAGCCATTACGCGCACCAAATGGACGTATAACGCCGGCACCATACTCATCGCCAATTGCCTCTTTTATCACCTGACTCACCAACAGAAATATTGGCGGCGAGCCAATCGCATTGCCCGCGCTGCACAACGGCGATGGATCAGTCCTAGAAACGGTTCAATAAGCGGGCCGGGTGTGTTCGCCTGGGTGCTTATGGATGGATATATTCAATTGTACAAAATCGGCCATGATAAAAAATGGTTGGACCTGGCCCAGCGGGCGTTGGCGTATGTGCACAAACATTGCCAGAACCCGCCTGGATTTTATGGTGGATCGTGGAATGGGCCACCGCGGACGGTGAAGTCCATTAAACTTATTAACCAGGCGTGCGTCGGCGGCAGCTATTTTCTTCTGTCACGCACGCTTACACAATAGGAGTTCGATTATGCAGCGACGTGATTTTCTAGCCTCCGCGGCTGTGGCAGCCGCCGGCGTATATGCGGGATCGTCAACAGCGCGTTCGGCACCGGCGTATCAATCGCATCGGCCGCCCGTGACGCAACGCCGGTTTGTATCGGCCGCCGTGGAAAGGCAGATCCACGATATATCGGCAAAAATCGCCGATCCGGAATTGGCCTGGATGTTTCAGAACTGCTTTCCCAATCCGTTGGATACCACAGTGGAATTCAGCATGGCCGGTGGAAAGCCGGACACGTTTGTCATAACCGGTGATATTCCCGCGATGTGGTTGCGCGATACGATGTATCAGATGAAGCCGTATCTGCCACTGGCACGGCACGATCTGCACTTGCGCCGTATGATTCAAGGCGTTATTCATCGCATGGCCGATTGCGTGCTGATATCACCTTATGCCGAAGCCTTTCTAAAATCAGTCAAGGATGCCTCGCCGTGGCGCAGCGATCATACTCACATGGCCCCGGGGGTTTGGGAACACAAATGGGAAATCGATTCTCTTTGCGCGGTCATTCACCTTTCTCACGGATATTGGCAGTATACAGGCGACACCAGCCCATTCGATGCCAAGTGGCACAGGGCCATGGAGCGGATCGTGGAAACATTTCATGCCCAGCAACGCATGGATGGCCCCGGACCGTATCGCTTTCAACGCGCCGCCTGGAACAGCACCGATACGTTGCCCCGCAGCGGCGTAGGCTTTCCGGCCAAGCCTGTTGGCCTCATCTGCACGATGTTTCGGCCATCCGATGATGCCGTCACCTATCCGTTGCATATTCCGGATAATCTGTTTGCCGCGGTGTCGTTGGAGCAACTGGCAACGATGTATCAGGCATTGGGTTTTGATGCGCAACAGATCCGTGCATGCACGCAATTCGCCCATACGTTGCGTCAAGGCGTTAAGACTTACGGAATAAAAGCCCATCAGGAATATGGCTCAATATTTGCGTATGAGGTAGACGGCTTCGGGAATGCGGCATTCATGGATGATGCCAATTGGCCCAGCATTATTTCTCTGCCTTATCTGGGTTTGTGCGCGGCGGATGATCCGGTGTATCGGGCGTCGCGGACCTTTGTCTGGGGACCGGACAACCCGTATTTTTACCGTGGAAAGTTTGAAGGTATCGGCAGCATTCACACCGCCGATGGAAATGTCTGGCCCATGAGTCTGATTATGTATGGATTAACGGCGACCAAACCGGAGGAAGTCGCATGGGCGTTGAAGCAACTTAAACGCAGCAGCGCGGGGACGGGGTTTATGCATGAATCCTTTGATAAAAATGATCCTGAAACATTTACGCGATCATGGTTTGCCATGGCTAATGTGATGTTCGGGGAATTAATTGTGCAAACGGCCGAACGCCATCCGCATGTACTGGCGCAAAGGCTGTAATCAATGCCCGACTGATGGTGGCGGCTGCCAGAACATTGCCGGTATTGCATCCGTTGCGCGCCGGTCGTAACGCCGTGGCTTATGCGCCTTAATGTGAATAGCGCATGATGAGCGATTTGGCTCAACCACGCGGGTTAATAAAAACGTTGTCATGCCCCGGTACAATAACGTCAGCAATTTCGTAAACTTCGGCCAACGATTCTTTGGCTTGATTGATATCAAAGCTTTCCTGAAATACTTGCCCTGCTTCAAAATGCCCCTGTGTTGGAACGGCGTCGCCGGTAATCATCACCGTGCGCGCCGCAAACTTCAGAAGCAGGCCGGCCTGTCCGGGTGTGTATCCCGGCAGCGGAAACAGATCCACGCCCTCAACAAGCTGATCCGGGGCCGGGCGGATGGCCGCCAATAGTTGTCGTTCCTCGGTCAACTTGGTCTGTCCGTCGGCATCCTGGGGTAAATGCCGTGCCGCCGTGGTCAGCGCCTGCCGGGCAATTTCCAATTCCATTTCCGCGGCCCAATGTACCGCATGCGGGAATAAGTCAAGTCCCCGGCGATGAACAGGCTTTAAATTGGTGAGAAACACGTGCGTGACCGCATCGGGTTTCAGTCCGGTAGAT
>JAKAZF010000557.1 GCA_021826605.1 Planctomycetota bacterium
GGTACCCCATATTGATTTGAACTCGGGCGAGATCATCAATCCGGCCAAGCCCAACGCCGTCAAAATGGAGACATTTGTATTTGACGCCCTGCCACTGGCGCAGCAGTCTATCATTTACGAGACCGATCGGCTCGATGAATTTGCACCTATAAAAAACTCGGAAGGTGTGGATTCACCGGCCTCGGCGGCAGACATTATTACGCGCCGCAATGCCAACTGGCTGGATTCCGCCCATATTAAAACGCCCCGCAAACCGGACGGATCGCCGGACGCAGTGATAGAACTAAGTGCGTCGTTCGCCATTTATCCTGAAGATGTGGCTGACAAATACACCCGCGTGCCGGAAATCCAGCCCGGCACGCAGGTGTATCTCGAATAGCTGGTTATCAGCGACAGTCTATTTAGCCAGCAATTTCTTTACATCGGCTGTTACTTGTTGAGGGTTCAAACCCACAACGATGTAACGCAGCACGCCTTGGCGATCAATAATAAACTGCGTGGGGATGGCGGTAATGCCGTAGGCTTGGGCGGCTGCCATATTACCCGGGTTGTTGACGTCGTACATTTGCGGCCAAGTCATCTTCTTATGCTGGGCCAGGAACGTCTCCAACTTTTTCGGATGTCTGTTGACCGACAGACCGATGACATCGAATCCCTTTTTGTGGAGTTGAGAATAAAGTTTTTCCACATGCGGGATGCTGGCCCGGCATGGCGGACACCAGGTGGCCCACGAGTCTACCAGGATCACGTGTCCCTTGAGCGAAGCTGTGCTGAATGGTTTTCCGCTGGCCAGAAGCACCCCCTTGAAAACGGCGTGATGATTGAGATGGCTGGATTGAGCGGTCTTCATCGCCATTTCCTGCTGATACTGCTGCGCGGACGGGCTTCGAAGCACCTTGAGCATAATTTCCTTGGCTTGGTGCGAGAGTTGATGATTGGCCGGACCGATGTGCCGCATGGTCATTAATAATTGAAAAATATCTTCATTCATCGGATGTTTTTTAGCGATGGCGGCGAGTTGATTCATTATTTTCTGCTGGGCGGCCGCATCTTTCTGATGTGTAAGCCACTGATATTCCTGCACATACATACGGCCGAGCAAATTTTGAAAAGGCTGCGGGCTTTGCGCCAAGGCGGTTAGTCGGGCCAGCGCCGACTTGTCCCCCAATACCGCCATGATGGCAAGATAATGATTCCGGGCACCGGTAAAAAACGGTACAAGTTCCGGGCGCTGAGCCACCGATTTGTCAAAGGTCTTTACCACCGAACCAAGAATGGGAATCAGTTTGCCACCAAATTTTTTCCGAAGCGTTTTTGACTCCAGCACGTCGGTCATTGAGGCACCCTTGAGCACCTTGGCGATTTTGGCCATCGATTTATAGCCGGCGGTTTCGGCGTTTTGCTCCACCTGCTGGATGGACGGCTTATTGGCACTGGCCGGCTTTGCAGCCTTGGCCGCCATAGCATCAGGGCTCGCCATGGCCAGCCCTGCCGTAATTGCTCCAGCCACCAAAATTGTCTTAAACATTGTTTTACTCTTTAACATAAGCCTTCTCCTGAAACTACGAATGGCATTCTTGTCTTCTATATTACCATTGCGCAGGGCCGAGACAAAAAAGCCTTACGCAGATGAACACACGATCTATCGGGCTTCGGCAACCACGGGATTGCGCAGGCGTCCGAGCGCCTCAATTTCGATTTCAACCGTATCTCCGGCCTGCAGCCAACGCGGAGGATTCCGCCCCATGCCGACGCCGGCGGGGGTGCCGGTGAGGATCAACGTCCCGGGCAACAAGGTGGTGGAACCAGATAAAAATTCAATGATTTCCGGGATACTGAATATCATGTCGGCCGTGGTGCTTTCCTGCATAACCTGTCCACTGACCAAGGTGCGAATTTTAAGGTTCATGGGGTCGAACGCGCGGTTATCATTACTGACTACGGCGGGACCGACGGGACAAAAAGTATCAAACGACTTCGCCCTGCCCCATTGCGAACCACCCCATTGTTTTTGCCAGTCGCGCGCCGAGACATCGTTGGCAATGGTATAGCCGAGCACATACTTCAACGCCTCACGCCGCGATACGTTTTTGCATCGCTTGCCGATGACCACGGCCAATTCGCCCTCATAATCCACCTGAGTGCTGGCCAGATGGGTAGGGAGTTCGATAGGTTCGTCCGGGCCGATGATGGCGGCGGGATTTTTGAAGAATACGACGGGAAACTGCGGCTCTTTGGCACCGGTTTCTGCGGCGTGGGCTCGATAATTAAGACCGATGCAGATGATGGCGGGAGGCTGAACGGGTGCCAGAAATCTGGGGCTTCCCTTCATCTGATGGGTGGGCGTCAAGCCCTTATCGATTGAACCATCTAAAAGCGAGACTATCCCGTTGGCCAACAGATGGCCGTATTGAGGCTCGCCTCGCGCATTGATAACCCGGACAATTTTAGCCAAAACTCCGCCTTTCTATTTGTTATGTTGCCACGACTGGCGGGATATTGCAAAAAAGACCGAAGTTTTTTCCCTTTTTCGTTGCGGGAA
>JAKAZF010000558.1 GCA_021826605.1 Planctomycetota bacterium
GTTACCCGTTTACGTTGGAGTAGAATTCTTTGTCGATACTTACCATTCGCAACTTAAAAAAAGCCTTTGGCGCTCAGAGTGTCCTCCATGATGTATCGGCATCGGTGGAAGCGGGAGACCGAATTGGAGTCGTAGGCCCCAACGGTTGCGGAAAGACTACGCTGCTTAAAATCATTGCCGGTGAAGTGGAAGCTGACGGCGGGCAGGTCAACCCGCAGCGGGGTACCGTTATAAGCTATGTGTCGCAGCAGCCACGGCTCGACCCGTCACAGACTCTCTCTGAGCAAATAAAGGCCGCACTGGATCATGTCCACCAGATTGAGGCTGAAATGCAAACGGTGGCGGAAAGTCTTTCGTCTCTGCCGCCCGGTGCTGAACATGATGCCGCCATGAAGCGCTTCGACCATCTTCAGCATTTATTTGAGCATGTTGGCGGCTGGGAAATTGATCGCAAAGTGGATGCTGTCATTGAGGAACTCGGCTTCCGTCCATCCGACTTGGGTACGCCGGTGGGGCAGTTGTCCGGCGGACAGAAATCGCGCGTCCAACTGGCACGGATGCTGCTTGAGGCGGCAGATTTGATTATTCTCGATGAGCCTACCAACCACCTCGATATGAATATGCTCAGTTGGCTGGAAGAAAAACTGCTGGAATTTTCAGAATCGGCCATGCTTATTGTCAGTCATGATCGCTATTTTCTTGACCGGGTTGCCACGCAGATATGGGATATGTCGGGTGGCAAGCTGGAGATTTACAACGGTGCCTACTCGGCCTATGTGGAGCAAAGAGAATTGCGACGGCTGACGCAGGAGCGGCAATGGCAGCAGCAGGCTAAATTTATTGAAAAGCAGGAAGAATATATTAGAAGGTTTCAGGCCGGGCAAAGATCGCGCCAGGCCCGCGGTCGCAAAACTCGCCTGGAACGTTACAAGTCCGAAGACGCAATTTCACGACCGGTCGGCCCGGGTGATGAAATGGTTCTGAACCTCAAAGTTGAAAAACCCAGCGGACGGGAGGTGCTTAAGGTTAAAGGTCTTTCCCATGGCTTTGGCGATGCGCCCCTGTTTAATAATATGGAATTTGAACTTCCGCGTGGGCGGCGGGTCGGGATTGTCGGCCCCAACGGATGCGGAAAGTCCACACTGCTGAACATACTCGCCTCTCTGACCGCACCCAATCATGGCAGCGTGAATTGGGGGCATGGTGTATCCATTCAATACTATCGGCAGGAGCAGCAGGATTTAGATACCGCCCGTACCATCTATCAGGAACTTCAGGCCACACGCATCACCGCCAATCGTCAGCAGATTTATGATCTGGCGGCGCTTTTTTTATTCTCCGGCGATGTGGTCGATAAGCCCATTGCCGGTCTGTCCGGCGGTGAGAAGGCCCGCGTTTGCATGGCTAAAATGCTGCTTAACCCATCCAATGTTATCTTAATGGACGAACCGACCAACCATCTTGATCTGATGACGTGCGAAGTGGTGGAGGATGCGTTGCAGACTTACGATGGCACGCTTTTAATAGTATCGCACGATCGATGTTTCCTGGATTCCACCTGCGATATGATTCTGGCGATTGAACCATGGGACCCGGCAGGTCCCGGATGGCGCCTGGTAGAGGAGAGTTGCACCGATTACCTCGCCTCCATGCAGGCACGCATGCATGCCATTGCTGAAAAACATCGCAAGGCCGACGCCCGCGCCGCCGCTGTGACACCCAAACCCGCCCCCGCCGCCAAAAAGGTAACACCTGACTTGGGGGCCAAAATCCCCCATGCTTACCGACAGATGACGGTAAGCCAACTGGAGGAGGAAATCGCCCGGTTGGAGCGCCATGTGGGAGAAGCGGCCGCCGCACTGGCAAAACCGGAAATCGCACGGGATCACAAGCAACTTGCCCAAGGCAATGCCGACTATGAAAAGTACAAGGCGGAACTCGCTTTGTGCACACTGGCGTGGGAAATTAAAATGGCTTCGGCACAATGATGGGTGCATTAATAGCGGCAACTTCCGCCGCTGGTCAACCCTTTACCTCCGTGCGGTGATCGTCCAGGCGACGCAACAAGGCGATAACAGGTATCAGCATCAGCGCGCAGACGCCGAACAAAATCGCGTAGCGATTCAATGTCAAACCAAGCATGGTCAACCGGCGATTGCCGATGGCTTCCAACACCAATCCCCAGATAATGGGCGAGGTGCCCGCCGCCACATTCAACAGAACCAGCAGAAGTGCAAAATGATGATTGCGGCCCAGTTCCGGCACCTGGAGGCTTTGCAGGCGATTATTGGCGGCCGAGAAATTAATACCCGCAATACCCGACACCAAATAGATCAAACCGAGAACCGGCAGCAGGGGGGGAATCAATCCGGCCGCAAGCAAAAACCATGACAAAAAAACTAAGACCAATGCCATCAGGCTGGCAGTGAGAATTGGCCGCGAACCAACTCTGTCGAGAACTTTGCCGCACCAGAAAAGCGATGCCACGCCTCCAAGCGTTGAAAAGGCCGTCAGGCCGATGATATCCGCTGATGGCAGTC
>JAKAZF010000559.1 GCA_021826605.1 Planctomycetota bacterium
GATTCCATAAGCACTTTAAGCGGCATATCAGGAAACGTGTTCATCAGCAGCCGGGTGTAATGATCGCGTCCGCCCTGCTTGTCGATAAACAGCAGTAAATCCGATTCATGAAACTGATCATGCAGATGGCGCGCATGCATCATGGTAATGCTGGTAAGCACCGATGCTTTATTACCCGTTGCCGTGACCAGGCGGTTAAATTCAGGGACATCCATTACACGGGTCCATAAGCCTGCCGGCGGCGTCTTGCCGTCGCGTATAATGCTTTGCAGCATATTGCCGGCAATGGTGATAGACCCGGAATCGCCGAATGCCGGAAGCGGCAAATTGCTTTGCCAGGGCAATGGTGGGAAAAAGTGATTGGTTTTCGCGGGTGTGCCAAGCGAATCAATGAGTTGATTCCAATTTTCCGGTGCCGTGGCGTATTTGGGATTTAACCGGTGAATGGCCAGAACAGAGCGTTCCAGATATTTGTTACCATCGGATAATCGATGCACCACTTTACTGTCGGCAATGATTAATTTGCCGGACTTCACCGGCGGCCTGGAAACCACCACGGGGGAGAGTCTGTGCCAGAGTTTTGTCCCGCAACTCAGGTCCGTCGGATCCAGCGGTTCTGGAAATTCAAACGCCGCCGCCGAAACCACCAGCGGCCCCAGCAAAGGCCCGTATCCCGCTTCATCAATACCCGCAATTAACATTGCAGCCTTATAATCATCCCGGCTTGGGAAGGCAAATGCCGGCAGCAGGCCTCCACGAACTTCCCGTTTCCATTTCGTCCGGGCGGTAGTGAGGTTTATAGTATGGGCAACGGCCAGGCGCTACGCGGATGGAAAGAATTCTGGAGTTGATGTCATGGGCATGATCGATAAATTACGGACGTACATAAAGCCGGAGAGAAAAGCATTTGCGCGCCTGCTGATGAAACATTTCAGGGCCGCCAATCCGGGCGTAACGGTGCATTTTGACGAAGAAAAATTCTGTATTTCACTGCGTCGGGCGGATAAACCCGACGCACAATATTTTCTTGGCACACTGTTCGCGGATTATTGCCGTGCCAGGCCCGCGGATCGAACGCGTATGATTGCGGCGTTAACCGCAACCACAATGGAAGCGGTTCCTGATTCCTACGCGACTTCCTGGCAGGAGGCCAAAAGCCATCTTTTGCCGCGTGTCCGCGATCGGGTGACCTATGCACTGATGCGTAAACGGGCGGATCAGGATAAAAAAGTGAATTTCACCGATGAGCCGTTTACAGAACATCTGGCACTGGAACTGGTATATGACCTGCCAAACAGCATCGGTTCGGTCAATCATGATCAGTTGTCCGGATGGGGCGTTACGCGCGATGAGGCGCTGGCGGTGGCGCGGGACAACCTTTGGGCGATAAGCAACCGCGATTTTAAATCGGTGGCTCCGGGCGTGCACGTATCGGATTGGCATGATTCTTATGACGCTTCAAGGCTGTTTCTGCATGACCTGATCTGGCAACTTCCGGTGCGCGGAGATCATGTGGTTATGACCCCAAGCCGCAATGACCTGTTTGTGACCGGATCGGAGGATCCCGATGGTCTGGTTGCCATGGCTACCATGGCAGCGCGTTGCCTGGCTGATCCGCGGTTTATTACCGGCGCAGCGGTGCGGCTGGAAAAAAATAAATGGAGATCATTTATGCCGCCGGAACAATCGCCGGCTTATGAGCTTTTTCGGAAGGTAGCCTTGATCGGTTTTGGCCGGGATTACCAGCAACAGTGCGAGGTGCTTTCCAGTGCGCTGGACGAACATGATTCAGAAACACATATCGGCCGATATTTACTTTTCGAAGCAGTTGAATCGAAAGCTGTGTCATCGAAAACACTGTGGATTGAAGGTTGCACGAATATTTTGCCGATTGTGGATCAGATCATGTTCATGGCACGCGATAAAAACGACGAATTCCGATCGCTGGGCCAATGCACCTGGCAAGCCGTTCAGGCGGCATTTGGCGACATGATTACGCCAACCGATGATTATCCGCCAAGGTTTATGGCCACAGGTTTCCCGACAGAGCAACAGATCAAGGCGATTGCATTGCCGGTTCAAGAGAAGTCATGAGGAACCGGGAGAATCGGGGACACAGGGACACGTGAGAATCGGTACACGGGAAAGCAGGATGGAAATCTCGCTATGCGTGAGATGCAATCGTGGATATGGCTTCGGATTTCCGGGGGGATTTCAACGCTTCCCAATTATCACGCAGGTGAAGCGTGGCGGGACAGCCTGGAACATGTGCCACTGCACAAAACTGGTGATGTGCAAGCCTGAGTATTGGCCTGGCCGGCGGGGTTCAGATGTGCAAGGCGGGCTGGAACGCAAATCGGGCCGTCCGGCAAGCATTTGGTGGTGCCCCGGCGTGGGTGCGCGGCGCACGGTTAGCGGCCGACGGCTTGCGGCTGTTGCTCAGGCAACAACCCGCGGGCTTTCATCCAGGCCGCGCAATCGCGCGGCCATTGCACGGAGTCTGTCCCTTTTTTACCAAGCCCAAAACCATG
>JAKAZF010000560.1 GCA_021826605.1 Planctomycetota bacterium
CCCGGCGATGTGCACCACCTGATGGTCTTGCTGATCTATTAGAATCGTCGCCGCGCCGTGCGGGCCGGCCAGCAGGAGATCGCCGGCACCGGCGGGCCATTGATGCATTACCCGACATTGTGCTAAGAGGGACGTAGATTCCGCCGCCCGCGCAGCGCCGCGTTTGGTCAGCAACGCCCCAACCGCCGCCAAACCACTTGCCCTAAGAAATCGCCGCCTATCCAAGTACTTCACTCCGCTTCAGGTTATAGGTTACAGGTTATAGGTTACAGGTTATAGGTTACAGGTTACAGGTTACAGGTGCCACTGCCATGTTCCAGATTCCAGATTCCAAGTCTCAGCGGCCATGGGACCGGAGATAATTCTCCAGCCAGACAAAGGCCGGTCGGGGCGTGCCATTTTTGCGGATCAAATACGTATAAGGCAGCCAAGTATGCCCCTGCTTAAAATCCCAGAAGGTTACCCCACGCACCATGGGGTCATTCCAGAATATCGGAAATTGCGTTTTCATCTGCTGCAATTGTTTGCGATTGCTTTTAAAGTTCAGATCATACTCGCTGATATAGATGCCCAGCCCCAGCGATCCAAGCTTCTGCAAATCAGCACGGATGACGGAAGACTTAATATGCTCCAGGCCATGGGCCTGACAGCCGATGCCGTCAATTAAATGCCGCTGCTGCAATAATTTGATCAGACGAATATATTTGGCCGTCTCGGCAGGATAGCCCAGAATGTTATAATCATTAATCAGCAACTTGGCGTGAGGGAAATCTTTCCGGGCTAATTGATACGCCCAGATCACCCATCCCCATTTAGTATTTCCGCCGGGCAGACCTTTTTGGTACTTCGGCCGATGGTGCAGAGGTTCATTGACGACATCAATGAATTGGAATTTGCCGTTGTAATGCTTGGCGTACGCGGCGTACCATGCCCGCACAGCGGCCGCGGCATTATGCACATTTATCCATCGCGGCTGCTGTTCGCCCCAGATCATATTATGCTGTTTGACCAGCAAGTGTTTGCGCGCTGCGAAGCGATACATGGCATTCAACGCACCCCAGTAGAACTTTCCCTTGCGAGGTTCCACGCTGCCCCATTTGCCGGCGTTTTCCGGGGTGATTTGTGTGAATACGGTGCCAAACAAGGGCGAATTAAACCCGCTCCAAGTTGTACCGACAAAGCGCTTGCCGTAATTATTTCGCGCCGGCGCGGCGTGGGCCGCAACCGCACAAATTAAGACCCCGAAGCAAGCAATCAAATGTGTGGTAGCCAACCGATATTTATAACGTTTGATCACGCCGGACTCCCATAAAACAATTCCGAGAAAACATTCCAATATCCTTTGGCCGGCATCGGCGTGCGACGGCTTGAGTGTTGCACACGGCGCTGGGTCGCGGGGATTAACACAAAGAGCGCCACAACGCACCATCTCAATTAGTGAATATCTTTACGACCTTCGCGGCCGAAGTTCAACCAAAACAATCCGGTTTGTCCTCATTTTGACCGTTTTCTGAAACACACCGACTGAACCCACCCTAACATTTTCGTCGACAACTGGCCGGTCCCGAGTGGCAAGGCGCAATTGGGCTAACTGGGCTTGGTCAAGTTTCTTCGGGGATCCCATGCGTTGGTATACGGTGTATGCGTCGTTGTGTTCGTAACCTTCCAGAAAGATTTGCAGGTGATACGATCCGGGCGGCAGGTGCTTGATGTGCAGCACGACGACGCCAGCAGGGCGGCTGGGATTAATCTGCCTGAAATAGACCCTGTCCGGTGCGGTCTGGTGAGGCCAGCGGTAATCCCATGCCACGACAGTGACACCGCCGTGCCAGCGAGTCGCGAAAGACTGTCCGTCCGTGTCATGAAAGTCCCGTCCGCGCAACTGATGGAGGTATTTCAGGGCAAAAAAGCTTGGCTTTTCAATTCCCTGCGGGTTAAACAGCCCGAATCCACCCTCAAAGGCGTTGGTTTGCGGACCGTCTTCATCAAAAATATCGGATAACGCCCAATAGGACATCATGGCCGGCAGCGGGCCGACCCGCTTAAGATTTTCGAGCAGATAAACCGCTTGAAAGTACGTATCATGAACCGGATCCCGACTTGAATAAGAAGGCCCCCACTCGGTGATTAGCAGTGGAAGGCGCGGCATTTGCGAATTGCGAATTCCTGATATCACGCCTCGAATACCGTTTGCGATAGATGCCGGATTACCGCCGACCCGCAATCCTTTCTGCCCCGAACGCCATTGGTGCGGGCCGCACCCGTATGTATGACTTGAAATAAAGTCCAACGGGATATGTCGTTGGAAACAATCATGAATAAATTCACTTATCCAACCCAGGCCGGAGGTTGCCGGCCCTCCGACGCGCAAGCGGGGATCAACCGACTTAACAGCTCTGGCTGTCGCGGCGTAGAGCGCAAGGTAATTTTTGTACGTACCGGTGAAGAAGGCCGAATAGTTGGGTTCATTCCAGACTTCAAAATACCAACTGCGCACTTCGGAGACCCCGAAATGGAGTTCCAAATGT
>JAKAZF010000024.1 GCA_021826605.1 Planctomycetota bacterium
CGGATTAGGATTATCCATTGTGCAGAATGTCATGCGGCAAATCGGCGGCAGGGTGATCGTTGAATCCTCCGTCGGCGGATGTTTTACGATTGTGTTGTTATTTCCAAAGCATGGAGGCGATGGATTACATGCGGCTTAGAATGCCGCATTAAGACTAAGCATGACATACGCGGCGTTGGCAATTTGGGCTACCGCCTGTTCGTCCCGCGCATCAAAGCCCTGGCTGAAGGCCTGATTAAAGGCGTACCCGGCACCCAAATTAACATTCACATGCCGATGCAGCGTAAAGAGTTTAAGGCCCGCCTGAACGCGACACTGCGTGAAAAACAAGCGCTGATTTGATTGATAACTACTGACATGAAACGCCCAGGAGTCGCTCTCGAATTCTGTGTAGGCCGCCAGCCCATGCAGGATCGTGTAATCCGCCTCCGCCGTGCCGGTGTCAATGGGGAAGTAATTTATTTTGAGCCACAACCGGGGCAGGACGTTCCAGTTTATGGATTCGTAAGGAAAACCAAAGGCATACTCCAGGCCCTTCTGATGGTGCTGCACTTCCACCGAAGGCAAGGGAACATCGGGCATGAACTGCCGATTGCCGCTGTAATCCAAAGCCAAGTCCAACTCGGTAGTTTTCGACAACTTACGCTGCACAGTGACACGTGCCATGCCGTAAATGGCGCTGGGATCATTAAACGGGCTGTTGCCCGCATACCCCGCGCCAAGCGCCACGCCCACCCCCCAGTGGCCAAATTGTCCGATGGGGGTTCCTACGGATACCGACTCGTCATTGAGTTGCCGCGGCAACAGTGCCGTGCTGGTGCCCAGACCGATATAGGTTGAATCATAGGCTACCGTGGGGCTGTAGCGTCCCGTGTCCGCAAGGCGTAATCGGCCGGAAAAATTCAGCATGCTGATCTGCGCGGGCGAAGAATCATTACGTACCCAGGATTTATTTTCAATAAATCCTGTATTCAGAGATTGCACGTTTTCTCCGGGTGCCCAGGCGTCCTGGGCCAGATATTGCGTATCGCCGGCACGGCAAATTCCCGTTGCCGCCGCCGCCAATAGAACGGCAAGGCTTACACCCGCGTGGCGGCATAACGCCGCGGAAAATATCATCGTGTACTCCTGGTAGGGGTTATCCGCATCGGAGGCTGTCCGAATAATCGCCGGGTTGCGACAACGCCAGCGTTAAAGCAGTCCGGCGGTTTCATCTATTCCAAACATCAGGTTCATATTTTCAATGGCCTGTCCGGCAGCGCCTTTGACCATGTTGTCAATGGCACTAACGACCACGAAACGACCATTGTATAGTTTCACGGAGATATCCGCGAAATTGGTATTGGCAACATATTTTGTGCCCGGCAGATTATTCAACCGCATCCGCACGAACGGTTTGCCACAGTAAGCACGATCATACGCAGCCAGCGCATCATCGAGATTTACCCCGGCTCGGGCTTTCAGATAGATGGTTTCCAGAATGCCCCGATCCATGGGAATCAGGTGCGGCACAAACAGCATGTGTACAGGGTTGCCGGAAATGGTTTCCAGCGTCTGTTGAATTTCCGGTGCGTGCCGATGCGATGCAATACTATAGGGTTCAAAGGTTTCGTTGCGCTCCGGAAAATGATGCGATTGCGAAGGCGTGCGGCCTGCGCCGGAAATTCCCGACGCGGCGTTTATAATAATATCCGTAGGCTCTACCAGGCCGGCCTGCAGCAGCGGAGCAATACCCAGGACAGCCGCAGTAGGATAACATCCCGGATTACTGACGAATGAAGCCGCCTTAATTTCTGCGGAAAAATACTCCGGCAAGCCATAAACCGCAGCCGTCAGATTTTTTGCATCCGTGTGGGCGTGCTTGTACCACTTTTCGTAAATGGCAGCATCTTTAAGGCGATAATCCGCTGATAAATCAATGACCTTCAGGCTCGCGTCCAGCAGCGATGGAACGTGCTGCATGGCCGCGACATGCGGTAAACACAAAAACGCCACATCCGCAGCAGCCTGAATGGCCGCCACGTCAAATGGTGCAATGGGCAACTGAATGCGGCCCAGAAGTTCCGGGAATAATTCACTGATCGGCTGTTCCTGCTGCCGGCTGGCAAGATAAGTAATTTTGGCCACCGGGTGCTTAAGCAACCAGCGGATGGTTTCCAGGGAGGTGTAACCCGTCGCGCCGATGATGGCAACACGAATCTGTTTCATGGTTCAATACGTTCCTAATCCAGGCACATCACGGCCCGAATCGAGTATTATAGCGCATTAGCCCCCGCGCTGAAACACCCGCACATAATCCACTTCAAATAAGCCGGGAAAAGGGGTGTGGTCCGGATTGCCGCCCTGTGTTCCGCCGATGGCCAGATTTAAAATCATGTAGGCCTTCTGATGAAATGGATTAAAATTGTCATACCGCGCTTCCGTGGTTTGCCGCAGATCAACGTGGTTGAGCAGATGTCCGTCAAGATACAGGCGGATAAATTCCGGCTCCCAGTGCATCGCCCAGAGGTGAAACTGCCGGGACCAATCCGGATTATGGAATTTCTGCAGCGGCGTAAAAATGCTTCTCCAACGACAAGACCCGTTGGGACTTTGCCAGCCGACATTGGCGTTCACATGACCGGCGTAATATTCCATGATGTCGATCTCCCCGCAGGCGGGCCACGGCTTGTGGTTGCCCAGCATCCACCAGGCCGGCCACATACCGGCGCGGGTATCAATTTTTCCACGCATGGTAAAAACGCCATATTTCCATGAATGCCGACCGGCGGTGGTCAAACTCGCGGACGTGTAGTGCGCCAACGGACGCCGAGTTTGCCAATGGGGACTGCCCGCGCGGTAATGGGGATTACGCACCTGCTGCCGCCGCGCTTCAATAAAAAGAAATCCATCCCGGCAATAGGCGTTCTGCTCCTGATACCATTGGGCCTCATGATTGCGAACAAAACCATGCTCAAAGCCCCAATTTTTCGGATCGGGGCGACCGTCGCGGTTGAAGTTATCTTCCCAGGCAAGTTTGTAGCCGCGGGGCAGAATCATCGCCTCGGCGGTTTGGGCCGCCTGAACGCCGTCTATCAGACCAGCCGCCGCGAAAGCAGCGCGCTGATTCCATTGCCGTCTTGTCAACATGATGTGCATTCCTTATTGCGCAACACTATCCGAGCCGGGCAGTAAGTGTATCACAAAACAACTTCCCTCTGACAGGCTCGCACGTTCGCCCGTGTCGTTCGCCGCGTCATTCGCCCCCATCGCAAGGGCATGGTACTGTAGGGTGTGGGAAATTTTGGAGTTTAGGTACCGCATGACCATTGAACATCTAATTATGCAAATTGCTGTGATCTTGCTGGCGGCACGTTTTTGCGGGGCGCTGCTGCGGCTTTTGGGGCAGCCGGAGGTTATTGGAGAAATGATTGGCGGCCTGATTATTGGGCCGTCCGCCCTGGGGCTGCTGGCGCACGGAGCCTATTTTCATTGGCTGTTTCCGGCTAAAGGAATGCCCTTTCTGGAACTGCTTGCCCAACTGGGCGTCATGTTTTTTATGTTTATCGTGGGCCTGGAACTGGACTTGAGCCGCGTGCGGGGCAAAGGCGCCAGTGTTGTTGCCACCGGTTTAGTCAGCCTACTGGGGCCTTTTGCCGCAGGATTGCTTATTGCGTGGCTGATGCTTAAGCACCCGGCTCTGGTGGGGCATGTAAAATCTCCGGCGGCCTTTATCTTGATGGCGGCCCTGGCGATGGGGATGACGGCGTTTCCGGTTTTAGCCCGGATCATCAATGAGCACAATTTGAAAGACAGCGAGGTCGGGGCATTTGTTATCACCGCCGGTGCCGTGCTGGATGTATCCGGATGGTGCCTGCTGGCCGTTGTATATGATCTGGCGAAAGTGCAACTTTCCGGCAGCGGCAATATATTATCCTCTGTGGGATTGGGCATAAAAACCGCAGTTCTCGCCGGGGCCTATATCGTTGTGATGATGTTTTTTGTACGCCGCTTTCTCTGGCGTTTTCAGTCGCATTTTGAACTCCGCGGCCATATTACCCGGGACGTGCTGGCGCTGACATTTTTTCTTCTGCTGGCCAGCAGTCTGGTGACCACGGCGTTGGGCATCAACGGCATATTCGGGGCCTTTATGCTGGGGCTGGTGTTTCCATCAAATGAAAAGTTTGTGCGGCATATTTCCAGCAAGCTCGAAGATATCACATTGCTGCTGCTGCTTCCGATATTTTTTGCCACCATCGGTATGCATACCAATATCACACAACTGCATACGCCGGCCGTGTGGAAAGACTGGGGATATCTGATCGCGGTTCTCATGTTGGCGAAATTCTTTTTCAGCAGTGTCACCGCTAAACTCACCGGATCAAGCTGGAGCGCCGCAGGGTTAACCGGACTGCTGATGAATACCCACGGCGTGGTGGAACTCGTGGTGCTGAGTCTGGCCTGGCAAATGGGGGCGATCAGTTCAAGAACGTTAACGGTGCTGGTGCTGGCATTTCTGGCTATTACCACGATAGCCTCCATTTTACTGCGTGTGGCCAGCCTGCCGATGGGCCGCCGCATGTTGGCCGGCCCGACCGTGGTTGAAAGTCAAAAAAATGAAGCCCCAAAGATTCATATCCTGGCATCCCTTTCACAAACCGGTACCGTGAGAGGCTTGATACGCGTATCGCACGCACTATTAGGAGGCGAAACCGGGCGTGTTACAGCACTTTTACTGCGGCAGCCCGCAGAATCATCCATCGCCGGGGATCCGGCGATCGCCGACGATTTTGATCCTATCACCATGGCGAGCGCCGAAGCGAAAGTTCTGAATTTTGAACTCACAACCCTTTCCCCGCCCAGCCTGCGCATTGCACGGGATATTTGCAAAGTTATTGAACATCAACAGGTCGATTGGACCGTGCTGGGAGCGCACCAGGGAATCGTGAATCCCTCCGCCCTGGGCGGCGTGGTAGACTATGTGCTTAAACACAGCAGCAAGAATGTGGCCATTCTCATCAACAAACGCCTGACCACCATTCGCCGGGTTCTGGTGCCCTATCTCGGAGAGTCGCAGGATGCCGGTGCCATGCTGGCAGCGCAGAGAATCAGTAAAAATATGGATGTGGAAATCACCATCCTGCATGTTGTGAAACCCAAACGCCCCAATAACGCGGAACCCCTGGGGGTCAAGGAGCTTGTGGATCGATTTTTGCCCGGAACCGATGGCGGCCATCAAATTCGCATGACCATCATTGAAACCGATACGCCCGTTTCCGCGGTCAGCGAGCGCTCCCGCGATTATGATCTGATGATTCTGGGCATGTCGCCTTTATGGCGATTGCGACAGCATATCCTGGGCAGCAATCAAAGCTCTGTGGCGGTACTAAGCACGTGTTCGGTTTTGATCGTCCACGCGGCCACGCCGGAGAAGTCCGCCGCTGATCCCGCCTCCGTCTCCGCTTGAATCGCCAGGAGCCTTTCCGAGTAATGGCCGGGCTTGTTTCCGGGGTTGCTCATAGCATGGCAATAGTGCAACACGGCCGGCGGGCGTTGGAAATAGGGGCCGGGTCACCGGAAAATGAAAAACCGCCGGCCATTCGCCAAATGAGAAAAAATTGTGTAATATTCCCGGCAGGCAGGAGTGATACGATGAAGTAAAAGGACTTCGCATGGCAGATTCAATTCAACTTTCCCTGGATGGAAAAACCTACCCGTACCCTGTGATCACCGGAACCGAAAATGAGCGTGGAATTGACATCAGTCGCCTTCGGTCCGATACGGGACTGATCACCCTGGATCCCGGCTACGGCAACACCGGCTCCTGTCAAAGCGCCATAACTTATATAGACGGGGACAAGGGCATTTTGCGGTATCGCGGCATTCCCATCGAGGAATTTGCCGGTCATCCCAATTTTATTGAAGTTGCGTGGCTGCTGATTTTCGGCCGCCTGCCTACGGAGCCGGAATTAGCGCGCTTCCGCGGCCGACTGACCGCCAATGCGCACCTGCATGAAGCGATGAAGCATACATTTGAAGGGTTTCCCATTACGGCACCGCCGATGGCGATTACCTCTGCCATGATTAACACCCTGGGATGTTTTCATCCGGAACTTTATTCACTGGATGATGAAGTGCTGCTGGAAGAGGCGGCGGCCCGGCTGATCAGTAAGATCAGGACCATTGCGGCCTTTACATATCGACGCGTTAACGGGCTGCCCTACATTTATGCGGATCCAAAATTGCGCTATTGCGCCAACTTCCTGCATATGATGTTCTCCATGCCGTACCAACAGCACGTGGCCGATCCGGAAATTGAAGATGCGTTGAATTTAATTTTTATTCTCCATGCGGATCATGAACAAAATTGCTCCACCAGTACCGTGCGTATGGTAGGCAGCAGCAAGGCGAATCTGTTCGCCAGCTGCGCTGCCGGGGTGTGCGCCTTATGGGGACCGCTGCATGGCGGAGCCAATGCGGAAGTACTGGATATGCTTGAGAAAATCCATGCCGGCGGCATGACTGCGGAAAAATATATTGAGTTATCCAAAAAGAAGGACAACAATATCCGCCTGATGGGGTTCGGCCATCGGGTGTATAAGAACTATGACCCGCGCGCCAAAATGCTGCAAAGCGTTTGTGAGCGCGTGCTGAAAAAACTGGATGTCAAAGATCCGCTTCTGGACATTGCCCGCAAGCTTGAAGAGTTGGCGCTGAAGGATGATTATTTTGTCGCACGGAAGTTGTATCCGAATGTTGATTTCTACAGCGGGATGATCATGCGGGCCATGGGCATTCCAACGGATATGTTCACGGTGCTTTTTGCCATCGGACGGCTGCCGGGATGGATTGCCCATTGGAAGGAACAGCATGACGATCCGGCATCCAAAATTGCCCGGCCCCGGCAGATCTATACCGGCCCGGTGAATCGCCATTATGTGCCCATCGATCAGCGCTAACTGCTGATCGGGTAATATTTTCATCAGCGTGCGGCGCGTATGAGCAGCATTGAATTACCCATCCGTCATCGCATCATCGCTCGGCCGCGTTCGCCATTGCGCCTGGCACTGGACCGCTTCCTGGCCAATCGCCTGGCGGTTGCGGGACTTATCGGCATGTGCTTTTTTGTGCTGGCCTGTTACGGATCATTGCCTTGGACGCTGCATACATTTAATCACCAGGATCTCCGGGAGGCGCTGGCGCCGCCGTCGTGGCAACATTGGATGGGTACGGATGCCTTGGGGCGGGATTTGCTTTCACGCTTCTTGCTGGGTGGGGCCATTTCACTGCTGATCGGGATATTTTCGGCGCTGGTTGCGGTGGGAATCGGATTAAGTGTGGGTCTGGTATCCGGATATGCGGGCGGGCGGCTTGATGCGCTGCTGATGCGCGGCGTGGATGTGCTGTATGGTTTACCTTACATTCTACTGGTCATTCTGCTGCGGGTGGCGCTGGTAGATCGAATAGCCCATTTTTTCAATGCTACCGGATTGCCGCACGCCCAAGGCCTGGCGGGAATTGTGGTGCTCCTGGTGGGCATCGGCGGCGTAAGCTGGCTGACCATGGCCCGTGTGATTCGCAGCCAGACCATGAGCCTGGTCAATCAACCGTTTGTGGAAGCGGCACGCGCTACCGGTGCCAAACCATCGCGCATTCTGCTGCGGCACATCCTGCCCAATCTTATCGGTTCGGTCGCGGTCTATGCCGCGTTGACCGTTCCCAATGCGATTCTGGCAGAATCATTTTTGAGTTTTCTGGGGTTAGGTGTCCAGCCACCGGTGCCGACATGGGGAAATCTTGCGGCTTCGGGCGTGGAGGCGATCAATCCGATCCATACGCAATGGTGGCTGATTACCTGGCCCTGTGTCGGCTTGACGCTGGCGCTGTTATGCTTAAATTTTCTCGGTGACGCCCTGCGCGATGCATTGGACGTGCGAACGCGATAGAATTCACGGCGTATAAATGTTGCGATCGGCCCGTTCCGGCCGGCGCTGTGCAAACAGGTGAATCAATGGATAATCGCTTTACGCTCAAAGATTTCATTTTCACTGTTCTATTGCTGCTGATCATTGGCGCGGCCGTCATGGCGATGGCGCAATTCAATTATGTCAATAAACAGGTCATTGCATTATCCGGCCAAATAAAAACCCTTAATCAGCAGCAGTTGGACCAAACACAGATCCTGCAGCAAATTCTCCGTCACGGCCTGAAGTTGCAATCCGGCAAGGTGCGGGGCACGACCGCGTCGCAAAAAGATATTCGTGAAACCCTCCCGGACGGCACCCATTATGTCTGCTATCCCAATCCACCGATGCTGCCGCACAATCCATATTCCCGTCCCGATTACGCCCGTGGCGATTGGCTGGTGGAGAATCTTGGTGAAAATCCGCACACGCTGACACCATTTGTGTCACGTGATGAGGGTGCCTCGGTCGTGCAAGGCTGGGTCCAGGAATCGCTGCTTTCGCGTGATCCAATCACACTCAAATGGGAGCCGTGGTTGGCCCGAAGTTACCGCATTTCCCCCAACGGCCTGAAGATCACGTTCAAAATTCGCCGGCGGGCGTGTTTCAGCAATGGGCATCCCGTTACCGCGCAGGATGTGCTGTTCAGCTACAACACCATGATGAACCCCGGCGTGGATGATGCGCCTCAACGGGTTTACTTTAATGATGTAAAATCCTGCCGCGCCGTGGGCCAACGTACCGTTATCTTTACCTTTAAACATCCGTATTTTAAGTCGCTGGAAGTGGTGGGAGGCT
The DNA here is from genome assembly GCA_021826605.1 of Planctomycetota bacterium. Next base: position 8,742 of record JAKAZF010000024.1, read on the forward strand.
TGAGCATCCTGCCGGAAAGCGTGTATCAATTTAAAAAGGCCGGTGAGTTCAACAAACGCGGTCGCTTGCTGGTAGGCAGCGGCCCATACCTGTTTGATAAATGGACCAGCGGTGAAATTGTGCTGGTGCGTAATCCGCGTTACTGGGGGCCCTTGCCGACATTCAACCGTATTATTTATCGGTTTATCCAGAATCCCCAGGCCGCCCTGCAGGCATTTCTTGCCGGGCAATTGGATACCGATCCCCCGGAGCCTTCCCAGTGGATTAAATACACCAAGCAACCGGGATTTGCCAAAAGCCATCACTGCTACAAATTTCTGACGCCTGCGGCGGGTTATATGTTTGTTTGCTGGAATCTCAAAAAGCCGGAATTTAAGGATCGCCTCACCCGCACCGCCCTGTGTATGCTGGTGGATCGCAACGCCATTATCAAAACTTTTTTGCACGGTCTGGCCCAGCCGATGACCGGTCCCTTTAATCCGCTTTCCCCGCAGAATAATCCCAAGGTTAAACCGATTTCCTATGACCCGGCAAAGGCCAGGGCGCTTTTGCAGCGGGCCGGCTGGAAAATGGGAACGGACGGCATCCTGCAGCGGAACGGCAAGCCCTTTAAGTTTCAGATCCTGTTGCCCTCGCGCGAACCGCTGATCCAGAACATCTGTGTTTATATGAAACAGCAATTTGCTAAAGCCGGCATTGATATGAGCGTGCAGCCGCTGGAATTTTCCGTGATGATTGAAAAAATTGATAACCGCCAGTTCTCTTCGTACTTTCTGGGATGGAGCGGCGGCATTGAAAATGATCCCTATCAGATTTGGGATTCCGCCAGTTACGCGGACAAGGGTAGTAACGCCGGAGACTTTGACAATGCGCAGGCGGATAAGCTCATTTCCCAGGGTCGCCGTGAAATGAATACGGCCAAGCGCATGGCGATATGGCATAAATTTCAGGCCATTGTTTACCGCCAGCAGCCCTATATGTTTTTGTTTACGTCGGAAGCGCTGATGTTTATCAATCAGCGCTTTCATAATACCGCCCCGGTGGGCAAGTATGGGCCGCTGGAAGCAAACTGGTTTGTGCCCGCCAAACTTCAGAAGTATCAGTAAGTGGCCCGCAGCCGTGGTGACGCGGTTGTCGCAACAAGATGGAATTCAGGCATGACAACCTATATTATCCGCCGGCTGCTGCTGATGATTCCCACGCTGCTGGGTATGACGTTCATGCTTTTTGCGGTGGTGCGGTTTGCCCCGGGCCTGACCACTTCCGGGGGGCAGGTTTCCGGGGGGATTATGCAATCCCGGCAGGCCCAGAAGCAGGAACAGCAGATCATGGAGCGCCGGCTGCATCTGGTGGATAAAAACGGTCACCCGATCAATCTGGCCATGCAATATTTTCTCTGGCTTAAAAGCACCTGTGAAGGACATCTCGGCACATCCCTTGTATATCAGGAACCGGTCCTGACGCTCATTGAACAACGGCTGCCCGTGACACTGACCATCAATGCCATCGCCATGGCAGTCATTTATCTGGTATCCCTTCCCGGGGGGCTGATAACGGCGCTGAACCAGGGGCGATTTATTGATAAGGGATATGGCTTTTTTTCTCTGGCGCTGTATTCGCTGCCGGTGATCTGGTTGGGATCAACGCTGTTGGGGTTTTTTGCCAATCCACAATATTTCAACTGGTTTCCGTCAGCAGGACTTCATTCCACCAATACGGGAAACATGACATTTTTCCGTTACATCGCCGATTATCTTTATCATATTGTTCTGCCGATTGTCTGTTCGGTTTACGGCGGATTCGCCTTTTTAAGTAAACAGATTCGCGGATCAATACTGGAAAATCTGCAGCAGGATTATGTGCGGACCGCCCGGGCCAAGGGCCTGCCGGAGTCCACCGTGCTGGTAAGGCACGTCTTCCGGAACAGTCTTTTGAATCTTATCACGCTCACTGGAATGTCGCTGCCGGGCTTGCTGGGCGGGTCGGTTATTATCGAGCAGATTTTTTCCATCAACGGCATGGGTCGCCTGGCGTATACATCAACGCTGTCGCGTGATCTGCCGGTGATTCAGGATCTGGCCCTGGTGGGGTCGGTGTTGACGCTGCTATGTTATCTTGCTGTGGATATATGTTATCATCTGGCTGACCCGCGGGTGATCTATGACTGATCTGACACTTTCGCCGATGAACCAGCCGGTGCTGCCCGCACCGCGACCGTATTGGGGCTGGGTGGCGGCACGCCTGTTTCGTCCGCTGCTGGTGCGGCTATGCGCGGCGTATCTGGCGGTGCTGGTGATCATTGCGCTGTTGGTGCCGCTGATTGCCAACGGACAACCTTACACCTGCGTAGTCCCGGCCGTCGCCGGTCATGCCGCCATACGCGAATATCCCCTGTTTCGCGACCTTAGCAGCGTGGATTTGATTTTACTGCTTGTGGCGGGTGCCCTGGCGGCGCAGGGCGTTATTATGAGCAGGTCACGGCGACTTTCTGGACCGCAACGCCTGATGCGCCGCCGCATCGGAGCAGTTGTGATCACAGGTATTACCATTCTCGCCGGCTCATTGATTGCCGCGCTGCACTCTAATCGGCTGGATGCGACCAATTATCGCAGTCTGGCCCGGCACGGCGTGATTACCCATGCCGTGTTTCCGCCGGTGCGCTGGGGTTTTGCGGAAATGGAGCCGTTGAGCAAAGGATTGATCAATCAACTTCCATCCCGCCGGCATTGGCTGGGCACGGATGGCGACGGGCGCGATGAACTTTCCCGCTTGCTCTGGGGTGCGCGCATTGCCATGGGGGTAGGATTTGTCAGCCAGATCATTGCCTTGGCCATGGGAATTGTGGTGGGCGCGCTGACGGGCTATTTCGGTGGAATATTTGATATTATCCTGATGAGACTGGTGGAAATGGTTGAATCCATACCCACCTTTTTTCTGATCCTGACTTTTGTCGCCGTTTATGGGCGGCATATTCTCGATATCATGGTCATTATCGGCGTTACCAGTTGGACCGGATATGCGCGGCTGCTGCGGGCGGAATTTTTCCGCATTCGTAACTTGGATTATGTGCTGGCAGCGCAAGGAACCGGTATGCCGCTGTGGAGGGTGCTTTTCAAACACATGCTGCCCAACGGCGTTACACCCGTGCTGGTCTCCGCTGGTTTTGGCCTGGCCGGTGCTGTGACCATTGAAGCCTCTTTAAGTTATCTGGGAGTGGGCGTGCAGCCCCCGACGGCTTCATGGGGGTCCATGCTTAATTCCGCCGGTAATCCGGCAACCATATTTCGGTGGTGGCAGGCATTGGGGCCGGGAATGCTGATATTCATTACTGTTCTGGCGTTTAATCTTTTTGCCGAATCCCTGCGCGACGCCATTGATCCCACCACGATGGGACGGAGGTAAATGCCATGATACAAGATTCTGCCACTGCGGCTGAACCGCTGTTGACCGTCCGCAACCTGATCACGCGATTTAATACCCCCGCGGGCATATTCAACGCGGTAGATGGGATTTCCTTTTCCATTTATCCGGGGCAAACGCTGGCCCTGGTGGGTGAAAGTGGTTGCGGAAAAAGTGTCACCGCGCTGTCAGTGATGCGACTGGTTACGGAGCCGGGTCGCATTGTTGGCGGTCAGATTATTTTGGGGAACCGCGATGTGTTATCCATCACCGAAGCCCAGATGCGGCGCGTGCGTGGCGGAAAAATCGCGATGATTTTTCAGGAACCCATGACCAGCCTCAACCCGGTATTTACCATTGGCTTTCAGATTGTCGAAGCCATTCAGTTGCATCAGAAAGTTTCCAATTCCCAGGCGTATGGCATTGCTGAAACTGCACTGCAGCGCGTGGGCGTGGCGGACGCGGGCCGACGGCTGCGGGATTATCCGCATCAGATGTCCGGCGGTATGAAACAGCGCGTGATGATAGCTATGGCCCTGGCGTGCAATCCGTCGCTTCTAATTGCCGATGAACCCACGACCGCATTGGACGTCACGATTCAAGCTCAAATACTGGAATTGCTGGGTGAAGTG
>JAKAZF010000561.1 GCA_021826605.1 Planctomycetota bacterium
CAATGGCGGGATTTATTACGTCCATGACGATGAGACCGGCAAACAGGAAAGTTTGCAGACCCGCGACCGGGCAGAAGCCTCCGCCCTGTTCGCGGCCAAAACCCAATCGCACCGGCAGGCGCATCTGAACCTCCGGCTGGCGCGCACCTATCTGGCCGCGACCGATCCGATGGTGGCCAAGCGGACCTGGCAGGTGCCGATGGACGAACTGGCTAAGACCAAACGTGGCCCTACCCAAGTCCGCTGGGAGCGCGCCATCAAGGACAAGGCGTTCGATCTGATTCGCGACCTGCCGATTCTGGAAACGCAGGCCGAACATTTCCTGAAGGTGCTGCAACACGGCACGGTCTCAACGAATGTCTTCCTCCGCCGCATTCACAACTTTGCGTTGGACATGGGCTGGTTGCCATGGCCGGTGGTGGTGAAACGCCAATGGCCGGCCATTGAGTTCAAAGACAAACGGGCCATCACTTGGGAAGAGCATTGCCAGATTGTCGGGCGCGAGCACAACCCGGAGCGCAAGGCGTTTTACAAAATGGCCTGGCATCTGGGCGCGTCGCAGACCGACCTCGCCTGCCTCGAAGCCGAGAATGTGGATTGGGAACACAACGTCATCAGCTTCGCGCGTAAAAAGACCGGCTCGATTGCCATCATGCGTTTCGATGATGAAGTGGCGGAAATTCTCCGCGACCTGCCCGGCAACGGCCCGTTATTCCCGTATTTGCGCACGGTTCGGTCCGGCGACCGCGCGACGGAGTTTCACCAACGCTGCGTAGGCTTGGGCATCAAGGGCGTCACTCTGCATTCGTATCGGTATGCGTGGGCCGAACGTGCTCGCAAGGCGGGCTACCCCGAACGTTTCGCGCAGGAGGCGCTCGGCCACAACAGCAAGGCAATTCACCGGGCGTATGCGCGCCGGGCACAGGTTGAACTGCCGCCGTTGAGCGAGTTTGAACGGATGCGCAGCCAGCAGGCAAATGGGGTGAGAATCGTCGAACCGGCAATCAAGATCGCGAACGCATAAACCCAGGAGGCAATATGAACTTGAACGCAGGCGAAGTTTTGAAACCGGTGTTTGATTTTCTGGACACAGTTATCGCTGATTACGGTGTGTATTTGTTCCTCGTGTTGGTGTGGGTGTCGGTGATTGTGCTGGCTTGGATATTTAGCGGCGGACTGCGCCGGAAATTTCCAAACCAGCTACACGTTCGCACTAGCATCGGCATTATCATCCAGCCACACACACCGCCACCGCCGACAATCATTTTTCAAGACCGCGATTCGGTTGATGATAACCACGATATTTAGAAACGCTTGTCCGACACAGCCGCAATCATGCTCTTGATGGCTGATTCCTGCCGTCAAAAGCATGAACTCTGGACTTCGTCACTTTTTATACTCGCCGTCCGGTATCAATTCCACGTGCATCTTGCGGCCGGCTTTGTCGAAGTAGGTGCAGGTCATCGCGAGCAAATCGGATGTCCATTTTTCCACGCCGGCTTCGCCCGCCTGGCCGCACAGCGTCGGATAGTTCGTCTGCCCAGCCTGGTGCATGGCGATGTATTTCTTCAACAAATCCAGATTCGGTTGCGGACTGACGGGAACCGACGGCCCCATGTTGCTCAAAGAAACGGAATATCCGCCTTTGCCATGAAAAATGTTCGAGCCGGTTTCGAGCATGTGGTCATACGAGACGATGCCGAGGGTTTTCATATCGCGGATCAATCGCGGAAAATCCGCGCCGGTTTTGGTTTTGGCATAAGCGGCGCGAATGTCTTGTTCGGTGAACGCCGCGACTTCAGTGCTGTTTTGTGTTTTCATATTTTTATTTGGTTGTTTGTTTTGTGTTGGTTATTCAATGCCATAGCGGCCGCGTTCGGATAATTTCCAGCCGTTGGCGTCGAGGAGTTGTTTGATTGTCCCCAAAAATTCCTCGCGTCGTTTTTGGGAAAGTGATTTGAAAAATGATTCGTCATTCAGGTCGGCGTGCTTCGCAAGTTTCGGAACGAGTTTTTTTGCGTTCGGTGTTAGACTCAAGCCGAGCGAACGGCGGTCGTTGCCTTCATCGCGATTGACTAGCTTGCGCTGGACAAGTCGTTCAACCATGCGGGAAACGGAACTTTTGTCCAAACCGATCAACTGCGCGAGCTGATTCAGCGTGATGTTGTCGTGACTGTAAAGCGTGCGCAGCAGAACCCATTGCGGCACGGACACGTCCTCCTGCGCCAGCCGTTCGGCAAAGCTGTAAGAGACGAAATTCGAGAGGCAACGCAGCCAATAACCCACGTGGTCGCCGAGATTGCTTACTTTTGTTTCATTCATTGGCAATACAATGGTTGCATATACAACTATTGTCAACAAAAATCTTTTCAGATTTTTATATCCCAAATAATGGGTTCCCGACCTGTTTTTAACGAATACTATCTGGTTTGGCTTCGTTGACAGTGATTTCCAAAACGACCGGCTGGCCTTCCTCGATCAATGACCGCTGATGGGTTGGCAACTTTCGCACCAGCGCCAGAT
>JAKAZF010000562.1 GCA_021826605.1 Planctomycetota bacterium
TGAAAAAGTATTTACGGACGTCTGGCAATTCCGGGAAGAAATCGTTTACCCCCGTCTCTTCGGATCCATTACGCCGGAAATATCCCTCATCCCCGCTGAATTTTTTGCAGATGATAAGCAGGTTATTCAGCCGCCACCCCTCTGGCTGCATTACGGTGTGCTTCCGTCTCCACCCGATTCCATACGCAACTGCTGGGCGTATGTCAGTTCCGGCCTCTCCAACCCAACGCCCGACCAGTGCGAAAATCCCAATCCTGCCGAGCCCAGCGGCATCGGCTTTGAGCTTGTCATGTTCAGCGCCGCACCGTCGTCCTGGGCACCCCGCATGATCCAATGGGTAATGGCCAACCAGTTGATGGCCGCTGCCGGAATCACATCCTTTGATCTGATGGAAATCTTTGATCGCATCCATCTTCCCGCAGCGCTCCAGCCACCTGCCCCGTCAAACATTAAACATTTATTTGTTCTGCCGGCCCCGGCGGATATCCAGCAGTTTGAATTGCCCACCGGCAGAGTGGAACTGCTGCTGCTCGTCGGCGTGACCGAGGCGGAAATGCGCTTCGCCCGCGCCCAGGGAGGCGATGGACTGCTGGAACTGCTTCAGCATCATGGCATCTCGCGACTCACCGATACCTCCCGTGCCAGCGTCATCTGAATCACGCCGGCACCGCGGCATTATTGCCCGGCATCTCGCCTCCAGGGCATGGCCATTTTTCCGGACACTATTGGTATCCTCACCCGCCTGGGCGTTTCAGGAAGGTCCTGAGAAAAACCGCCGATCGTCTATTTTCCGGTGATGTCACCTCTGCCCGAAAAAATTGCCACGCCCCACCTCCACACCCGCAAATTAAATCTGCCCGGTTGCGTCAAAGATCGGTTAAACTCAAGCACGCTGGATTAATGTAGGTTGCTCGCCCGCATGTCGGGCCCGTTCTTGTCAGGAGCCTGCCGCCATGCGTACCTGTCTGATCGTCGCCGGTGTTATTGTTTCGGTTTTTGTCGTACTTATTGTTATATTAATAATTGTGGGCATCAGCGCCGTCAAGCCGCTGCTGGCACTGCAGGCCAAAGGCAGCCATTTTTTCACCGCATCGGTTACCGCGATGGCCAAAGACTGGAAACCCAGCACGCTGCTTAACCGTGCTTATCCGCCCTTCAAAGCCAAATTATTGAAACATGATGACGCCGCCAGACTCTTTGCCGCATATAAATTGCTCGGCCATCTGAAGCATCTCGGCAAACCCGTTGGTATGGTCTTCAGCGGACTGAGCCCGCAGTACGGCAACCGCACCACCGGCCAATTTACGGATATCGGGCATTTTTCCAAAGGGCGGGCTCGCATCCGGATGGGCATCATCCTTAACCACAAAAAATGGGAAATATATTCTTTCACCATGTACTCCAACGTCTTTCTGCCGCCTGCACCAAAAGTCAATTCTCTTCCCACCACCATGCCAAAAGCCCCACTCAAAGCAAACGCCCCAGCCCCGGCCACCGGTCCGGCCCAATAATCGCCATGATAGCGCAGCGGCCACGGAGCCCGAGGATGCAGTCTGCTTTATCGCCCCCGCAAAGGCCTTTTTTGGGGGCAGGTTTCAGAGCGCTTGCAATTCTTTGGCGATACCATACAATTCCTCGCCCGACTGAGATTGGCCTTAAATGGCTGGCCTTGATCGGGCCGTCGGCGCGGCCGACCGGTGGTTGGAATAAAGTAAAGGCTTTATTGCGACCGCTTGACAAACAAGTGAACGATGGTATCATTTACCTCTCGCAACGGTTAACGGTAAAAGTTAATGCGGTGCGGGAAGTACCCCGGAAGAGCCTGAGAAGTCCTCAAGCCAAGTGGTACAAGTCGATGAAAGTCGACAACATACTGCGGGTTTGGGATTTGAATTCGGATCGCGATTCTTAGGTGTGTGTCGGGTGGTTTACCAGATGGCGGCGGGATAATCTCCAATGACGCCCTCTGATAAATCTCCCGGGTTCTCCGGTGAAGATGCTGTTCTTTGACAAGTGAACATGGTTTGGACGCCACGAGAATGTGGCAGGTGCGTTGCAACACACGCGGATGTTTTCATCCGTCGCGACGTGAACCTGCATTTGATAAACCAGCCCTGACCGGCTGGTTAGTCAGAACACTCTCGTGTGTAAGTCGATTTGAAAAGTCGTTTCGGTCTCTACCCTGAGATCGAAACGCAAGCCAAGTCACTTTGAGAATTCTGAAATACAGCCATACATCTGCCGAATGCTCTAGCCAGCACCGGTGGATTTGGTTGGTCAGGTGGCACAATAGCCATCTGATAGCTTTGCCAATAGGCAAGCTTTTCATGATGTATATGATCCGGGTAAAGCCGCTACGGCGGTGACTAACCGGAAAATGACATTTAATTGAAGAGTTTGATCCTGGCTCACAGTGAACGCTGGCGGCGTGGTTAAGGCATGCAAGTCGCACGGGGTAGCAATACCCAGTGGCGAAAGGGTGAGTAATGGATAGCTAACGTAACTTGAACTCAGATA
>JAKAZF010000563.1 GCA_021826605.1 Planctomycetota bacterium
CGCTCCATCACCTCTACATAAGACGACAGCGCCAGCCCGCCCTCGCTGCTGGCGTTCAGATTGCCCGCATCAATGCCCGCGGGGCCGAAAATCCGGTCCGCATCCGTGCCCAGCCCCTTCAATAAAGGCAGCAACCCCGCCGTGGCGCATAACGCCACCTGGGCCTCCCGCCCCGCCATAAACCCCATATTTCTGCTCCCGCCCGGATTTTGGTCCCCGTGGTCGGCGATTTTCCTCTGATGAAGGGGAGACTAGGCCGGGTTTGGGGGCGGGGGCAAGGTGGGGGGATCACTTGAGAAGTTTTAAATGAAACGCATATTCATAGTGGTATACAGAGTGGTAAACGGAGTTAGGGAAGTTCCGGAGAGTTAGTTAACTTGTTTCTAATCAGTTGTTTTACTTTCCAATCAATTGTTTGTATTCGTTGTCCAGACTAGACCGTAAATCCTCTTGTGCATTGAATGCGAGGCCGTTCTCGGCACCATGGTTAAGGGTGCATGCAACGACTGCGTCAGTCCATACTTGCTCAATGGTATTATTTTCAGTGGCTTTTATTTTAGCAGCAATTGCATCGGATACTTTTCCATCGGCCAATTTGTCAGTTATGTATTTTTTCATAGTATAAACTTCATTATTACTGAAATGGACGCCAGCGCTTATAGAAGCATCCGTTTGAATCGGAGCGCAATCAATATTTGATATATCAACAATCATTGGCGGCGGTGCCGCAAACGGATCATCGGCCAACGATGCCTCGGGGCCTATCAGTAGCAATGTCGCCAAAACTAATCGTTTCATGACCATCTCCCGTTGCAGATGGAAAGTTACCAATCAGTAAGGCGAGAGTCGAGGACTTAGAATCGCGTTCCCCGAGCCGTTTCGTTGAGCGGCTGCCGAGTGGCCCTTGGATATATTGATCAGGCTCCCAGCCCTTGAAGATTTTGTCTAATAAGAAGGTATCTATTGCTCCAAGTCCTAGGCCGGTAGCTACGCCCGCTGTAGAGGATGAAAGCGCGTTGGTAATATAACTTAACGCCGGTCATCGTTAACCATCTGAGACTTTTTTTGGACAGTTTTGCAATCCAATCTTCTTTTGAGACTTCAGCTAAATATTGTTCAAGTAGCTTTTCATCTGGATTAATGCCATTTAGCCAGCCTTTAAATTTTTTGCCTTTGAGATCGCCTCCAGTGCCTGATCGAAGCTTTTCTCCACGGCATTGATTGCTTTTCTTAGCTTGGCCCAGAAGGAAAGACATGCTCCTGAAAGAGATCGATTTCTGTGACGTCTCTGTTCCGCTTTCGAATTAAGTCAACGAATTTTCTTTTGATTATTTCGGATTCAACGGCATTGAAAATGTAGCTAGACACGTACGTGCTAGCTAGAGGTGGTACGATATGCCAAAAACAAAAAAGGCCGAACCATAGGTCCGGCCTCTTTCCATGATAAAATCGGGAAGTAAAACCTACTCCCCATACCCCACGATGCTCTTGATCTCCAGGAAATCGTGCATCGCCCAATCGGCATATTCCCGCCCGTTGCCAGACTGCTTATACCCACCAAACGACGAGAAGAAATCCATATCCGGGTAGTTCACATAAACTGACCCCGCCCGCATCTTCGAGGCCACATCACGCACTTTCGCAATATCCTTGCCCTGCACATAGGCGGCCAGGCCATATACGGTGTCGTTGGCCATCTCCACGGCCTGGTCCAGCGTGTCATACGGCATAATCGAGAGCACCGGCCCGAAAATCTCTTCCTTCTCGATCGTCATGCCCGGCTTCACATTGCCAAACACGGTGGGCTTGGCGAAATAGCCCTTGTTCAGCCCGGCTGGCCGGCCCAGCCCGCCGCAGGCCAGCGTGGCGCCTTCGTCGATGCCCGCTTTTATCAGCCGCTGCACCTTGTCCCATTGCATCTGGCTCACCAGCGGCCCCAGCACCGTGCCTTCGGCAAAAGCCGGGCCGGGAGTCTGCTTGTTCGCCTCGTCCGCCGCAATCCTCACCGCCTCATCATGCAATTTGGCTGGCACCAGCATCCGCGTGCCGGCATCGCAAGACTGCCCAGTGTTGATAAAGCACACGCCAATGCCCTGGCGCACGGCATGGTCCAGATCCACATCTTCGAGCAGGATGTTGGCGGATTTGCCGCCCAGCTCCTGGCAGACGCGCTTTACTGTCGCTGCCGCCTCACGCGCCACGATAATGCCAGCGCGGGTGGAACCGGTGAAGCTCATCATGTCCACATCCGGGTGCCCGGCCAGAACCTGGCCCACATCCGGCCCGGTGCCGTTGACCAGGTTGAACACACCCTTGGGCACGCCCGCCGCGTGCATCACCTCGGCAAAAATCAGCCCGTTTATCGGTGCAATTTCGGAGGGCTTCAGCACCATGGTGCAGCCCGTCGCCAAAGCCGGGGCCACCTTGCACACAATCTGGTTCAGCGGCCAGTTCCAGGGGGTTATCAACCCGCAAACGCCAATCGGCTCTTTCACCACCATGGTGGTGCCG
>JAKAZF010000564.1 GCA_021826605.1 Planctomycetota bacterium
TTGGGATGGGCCTGCTCTAAAATTCCGGCACGAAGTACGCGGTCCAAAACAGGCTGTAAAAAAACCGCGGATTTCGCGGATTACGCGGATAGATGCCGGGCTTTACAAAAATCTCAAATTTGAAATCTCAAATTCGCGCGATCGGGGCTTGAGATCAGAAAGCAGATAACAGGCTGCAGCAGGGGCTTTGTGCTTCGGCGACCGCCGCCCGCATGCACCGGCCTAATTCGATCTCCTGATCAACTCTCTAAATTCACCTGTTCTATCGGGCCGGAGCCCGGTAGCCCCCCCGTGAACGGGTAAAAGAATAAAATCTCGTAAGAATCTTTGGCAATGTAGCGCCAAGCGAACCGCGCACTGCTAGAATTGTCAGACATAAACTGTTACAGGGCGAGCGCTTGGCCGCCGGTGTATCGGGTGAGTTTCAGGTAGCGGAGCAATAGAATCTATGGTCAATGCCAAAGCAGCGGTAAAATATTTTGTTTTAGATACCAGTGCGTTGTTGCATAATCCCAACGCGTTATTTTCCTTTGCCGATAATGAAGTCGTCATTCCCTTTGATGTGCTGGAAGAGCTGGATAAGTTCAAGAAAGACACCAATGATGTGGGCCGCAACTCGCGTATGGTCATCCGCCACTTGGATCAACTTCGCGAGCGCGGTCACTTGGCGCAGGGCGTTAAATGGAATGGCCACAACGGCTGCATCCGCGTAGCCATGGAGCAGCACCCCGTCCCCGGCCTGAACTCGGCCGTGCCGGATAATCGGATTATCGCGGTAGCGTACCATCTTAAGGAACAGGGCAAACCCGTTACGTTTATCAGCAAAGATATCAATGCCCGTATCAAGTCCGACGCGCTGGGAATTAACACTGCGGATTTTGAATCACAAAAGGTCGATTCCGAAACGCTTTACGCCGGCTATCGCGAATTAAAAGTTCCCGGGGCAGTCATTGACCGGCTCTACGCGGAAAAGAAAATCTCTCTACAGGACCCCGTGCTGGCCAAGCTTGATCCGCCGCTGTTTGCCAATGAATTTGTGCTCTTTCGTAATACCGCGGATGAACATCAGACCGGCCTGGCGCGTTATGTCAGTTCATTTCAGGCGGTTTTGCCGCTGATGCGGGCAAAAAAAGCCTGTTTCGGTATTCTCCAGCGCAATGTTCAGCAGACCATGGCCCTGGACCTGCTGCTGGATGATGACGTACAGATGGTCACGCTCATGGGCACCGCGGGAACCGGAAAAACCCTTCTGGCATTGGCCGCTGGCATGACCAAGTGCTTTAATGAGCAGCGGTATGAACGGTTATTGGTCGCCCGGCCCATTATGCCGATGGGGCGGGATATTGGCTTTCTCCCCGGCACCAAAGATGAAAAACTCGCCGCCTGGATGCAGCCCATTTTTGATAACCTGGAATTTCTCCTGCAGGATCGCCGCGTGCACAGCGCGGAATCCGCCAATGTGGAAGCCAAGCTCAAGGCGTTGATCGAAAGCGGCAAAGTGGTGCTCGAAGCCCTGACTTACATTCGCGGCCGCAGCATTCCGCATCAGTTTATGATCGTGGATGAGGCGCAAAATCTGACGCCCCACGAAATTAAAACCATTATCAGCCGCGTCGGCGAAGGCACTAAAATTGTTCTCACCGGCGATGCCGAACAAATTGATAACCCTTATCTGGACGCCAGTTCCAACGGGCTTTCATTTACCATTGAGAAACTCAAACATTCCGAACTTGTCGGCCACGTGACGCTGGACCGCCCCGAACGCAGCAACCTGGCGAGTTTAATCGTGAAGGAATTGTGAGTAGGCAAAGAAGTTAGAAGTTAGTTAGGAGCCAGTTTAGGTTACGGGTTACAGGGGACAGGGGACAGCCACAGAACGCAGGAGCTAGGAGTTAGGAGTTAGAAGGTTTTGAAGCGCTGCGCTGCTATTTTGCTGGATGCGGGATGCTGAGTTCCGGTTCTAATGAAAAATCACAAAGCCGCCGGCTCTGCCGGCGGTGGAGCGTACCCAATTGTCCCGGGGCCCAACAACGCATCTTTGCCCCCGCCCGGAATATTGCCACCTTCCCGGGAAGTTCCAATATGGCGGCCATCCCTTCCGTTCTCACACTGCGGTATGTGGTATAATGACTGTGTCGTTTGTTGAGGATCACGCCCATGCGCAACGCTATTGTCATTGCAGGCCGTTTGGTTGGCCCTCGTCAGGTGGAGCTGGATGAACCGGTATCTGGCTTGGGGGCCCAAGTCGAGGTAATTATTGACTCGCAATCTGCGGCACAGACTAAGAACGGCAGTCTGGCGGCATTTCTTGGCGGCCTTCCCCTGGGCTCACGCTCCCGCGAAGACATTGATCGGCAGCTTGCGTCGGAACGCGAGGGGTGGGAGAAAGGTACATGAATCTATATCTCGACGCCAGTGCGATTATCTACGGCATGGAAGGCCCTGGCGATTTGCGAAAGGCGGTACTTGCATGGGTGACGCAGGCCGAGAGCAGCGGTGGGGC
>JAKAZF010000565.1:0-1447 GCA_021826605.1 Planctomycetota bacterium
TATCCCAAGCGTCCGCAGGGTTTGCCGATGGATAAAAAACCATCTGGTGATGTCGCGACCGCCTCGAATGACAAGTTTCGACGGGGGATGCTGGTGCGGCACCCTCTTTTTGGTGTGGGGCGGGTGGAAGACTACTTTGAAAATGGCGACAATTCACGGGCGGTTATTGACTTCCGAAAAGTCGGCCGAAAAACGCTTGTACTCGCGTTTGCCAAGCTGGAACTATTGGACGGCAATGTTTAATCACCGCTGAGAATGACCCCCACTTAACCCTTTGTTTAATAACGTTAAGCCATCTTCCGCATGGCACCCCGCACCCGGTGGGTGGGCTGTTCCACCATGTACTGTCGATCGTGCATCATGCGATGCAATTTCCCCATAGCCTGATTTTCAATCTGGCGCACGCGCTCTCTTGTGAGGGCAATGCGTTTGGCAATCTGATCCAGTGTGCACGGCGGATTGCCATCAAGCCCGTGTCGCCACGTCATTATCGACGCCTCACGTTCAGTTAGATATTTTACATAGTGCCGAATCATGGATATCGCCTCGGCGGTTTCCATTTGTGATTCGGGCGGCTGGCAATTGGAATCAATAATAATTTCATGTGCAGATGTTTTTGCACCTGATTGATCATTGGCCTGCAGAGTCACGCGGCGTGTCCGTTGGGCCTGTTCTACCAAGGCTGTTTGCCGCTTGGTGGTTCCCATCTCGGTCGCCAGTTCACCGCTGTTGGGCGCACGCCCATTACCATTCTTAAATCGAGCAGCCGCGTCGTTCATCTCGCCGAGTTTGGCATGAATGTAGGTGGGAATGCGAATCGACTGGGCCGTCGTGGAAATTGCCTTGCGAATGGCTTGGCGTATCCACCAGGTGGCGTAGGTACTGAATCGCGTCTGGAATTTAGGATCAAACATCTCCACCGCGCGTATCAATCCGACATTTCCTTCAGCGATGAGATCCGCCAGCGAAAGACCGCGATGCGTAAATTGTCGCGCAACGCTCACCACCAGCCGCAGGTTACACCGAATCATTTCATCGCGGGCATGCTTATCCCCGGCAATGATCCTGTCGGCCAACTGCCGCTCCCGCTCGGGAGTCAGCAGTGGTAACTTACGAATCTCTTCCAGATAGATACCAAGTTCGGAATCGGCTGCCATAGGCTCTCTCCTACCGTTATTCCAGCTTGCCCGGTTCACTGCTCTATCGATGAGATGGTCTTAACCGTAAACCGTCAGCAATTCTTGTCCCTATGCTACCGACAAAGATACCCAAATTGCAAATGAAAAATGTAAATATTCAATTAGCCCTCCCGTCCCATAAGGGGCGCCCAAACCCGTGTCAAACCGCCCGCGGGGCAACAATCCGGGCCACGGCATGCCATCTTTTGCGCCAGTCAACAGGCCGGACATGCCGCCTCGGCCTCAACCCTTGACGCGAATATGGTCAT
>JAKAZF010000565.1:1457-2500 GCA_021826605.1 Planctomycetota bacterium
CCCGCACCTGAACCGGAACAATTGTTCCCTCCAGCGCGAGCGGCCCGTCAAAAACCACAATCTGATCCCCACGGGTTCTACCCATAAGCTGCACCGTCTCATCATCGGCGGTGCTGCTTCCTCCCGTGCCGCCTCTTCGAGCCAGCGCCGCCGAGAGCTTTTGCCCCAATTCGACCGGCGCATAAACCGATTCGCCTCCCCGCTCGCCGGCAATGACCGACTCCGCCGACTTATCCCACCCACTGGGGCCTTCGCACAGCACGTCTACCGTCTGACCGATCAGTTCCCGATTTTGCTGCTCGGATATTTCATCCTGCAAGTGCAGCAGATCATTATTTCGTCGACGTTTTTCGCTTTCAGGTACATCGTCCGGGTGGCGTTTGATGGCAACAGTTCCCGGCCGCGGTGAATATTTAAATATGAAGCAATTCTTATATCGCGCCCGCTCAATCAGTTGCCGGGAAAGTTCATGATCTTCGGCGGTCTCCGTCGGAAAGCCAACGATCATATCTCCAGCAAGTACGATGTCCGGCATTCGCTGCCGCGCTCTGTCCAGCAGGTCGAAATATGCTTCAACCGTATATCCCCGATTCATTAGCTTCAGGATACGGTTTGATCCCGACTGCGCCGGGATGTGCAGATAGCGGCAAATCCTCGGGCAGGCTTGCATGGTGTCCAATATGTCATCGCCAAAATCTGCCGGATAACTGGTGATAAATCGTAATCGTGGCAGGTCCGGAAGTTTTTCATGCAGATAAGCCAGCAGATCTGCAAATGTAAATGCCTTTTCCGCCGGCCCTTGGGGTGTTGATGTGCGAGCCTGCATGTGGCGATAGTGATTAACCGTTTGCCCCAGCAGTGTTATTTCGCGCGCCCCGGCATCGATGCAGCGCCGTGCCTCATCATAAATGGCCACCGGCGACCGGCTTACCTCCGGCCCGCGCGTGTAAGGCACCACGCAATAGGTGCAAAACTTATTGCAACCCCGCACAATGCGGATGTAAGCCTGATATTTATTTCTCTCCGGCGAAAATGATCGCGAT
>JAKAZF010000025.1 GCA_021826605.1 Planctomycetota bacterium
GCGCAGTGCGTTAATGCCTATTGGCGATCCTAAACTGGCTGAAGGCCTGGCGATTGAAAATATGTGAGGTTTTTATGAGTAATAATCCCTACGACAACACCCACAATTTGCCACCGGAACATATCCCCCATCCGGTGCGCCCGGAAGTCGGTGCCCACACCCAAAAAGATGATGTTGATTCGTATAACATCCTGCTGGTGGGGTCGTTCCTGGCTTTGTTCGTCGTGATTCTGGTGCTGGCCGTTATAGCCTTTTTTCATCAGTACCGTCACGCGCTTGAAGCGCAGAAAGAGGCGACCGTCAGTAACTGGTCTTTAGCCATCCATCAGAGGCAAATTGCCTCCATTACGCCGCATTGGGTGGGAAAAAATCATCACCGCGCCACGGTGGGCATTGAGCTTGCTGAAGATATGGTCGTCGCCCAGTACACACCTCATGCCAAACCTGTTCTTCTGCCGGCATCCCCGCAATCAGCTGCACCGGGCAAAAAACGTCCTACCGTGGCACTGCATGTTCTTGGTGCTAAACTTTACACCAGCCTCGGTTGTATTGCCTGCCACACCGTCAATGGTATGCCCACCGTCGGGCCGTCATGGAAAAATCTCGCCGGCTATCCGCAAAAACTTACCACCGGCAAAACGGTGATCGCCGACTATAAATTTCTCCGTACGATGATTATTCACCCCGGCACACTGCTGGTCGCCGGTGCGCCGGCCGGCGTCATGCCCGCCACGTACGGGCCGATGTTGTCGGGTCCCAAACATCCGCATGAAACCAAGCTTAACGCGATCATCTGGTACATCAATACGCTTAGTAATCGCAGCAGCAAGGCTACGCAGCCGCCCGTGCCCGATAATCCGGCTAAATGATCGGGTCGGGCCTGCTGTTATAGCTCGCATACGATGCGGGCGATTGCTATAATCGCGGATTGTTTTGGTTGGCGTTGCCGCGGTAAATACGCTGGTACGCGTTGCATCGCTATGATGTGAAAAATCGCGGTGTTGTAGTAAGAATGGTTCGTTGATGAACGTGCTGAATAAAACCCGGCTAACTTTTCATGTGCCCTTGCGGCTATTGGCTGTACGCACCGTGGCGGTTGTTGCTTCGCTGTTTTTTGTGCTCCTAACCCCGCGCGTTTTTGGCAGTGCCTTTGAAAACCTGCAAAACGCCTCCCAAAAATCGAGGGACGCCCACAATGCGGGAATCACGCCGCACCCCGGTGCCCGGCTTCCATTAAGTCTTGAATTTGTTAATTCGCACAATCAGCAGGTTCAGCTTAGTGATTATTTTCACAAAGGCCGCCCGGTAATCTTTAATTTTGTCTATTTCCGCTGCCCCGGCGTATGCCCATTTGTTGAACTGGGCCTGCTGCACTCCATGGAAAAAATGTCCGCTCGCCTCGGCACAGATTACGAGGTCCTGACCATCAGCTTTGATCCCACCGATACGCCGTCTTCCGCTGCGGATAAGAAGGCGGGTTATATCGCGGTAGCTTCGCGAAAATTCAAAAAGGCTTTGGCCGCGCATTGGCATTTTCTTACCGCCAACGAATCCACTATTAAAGCCATCACCAAAGCTGTCGGATTCCATTACGTGTTTTATCCTGCATCCCACACGTATAACCATGCCGCCGCGATTTATATTGCCACCCCCGGCGGTCGACTGGCCAATTATTTCTACGGTATTCACTACAATCCGGCAGATTTGCGTCTGGCGCTGGTGGCGGCGGGCAATCGTAAAATCACCAACGTCTTTGACCAGATACTATTATTATGCTGCCAGTTTGATCCTTACACCGGAAAATACACCGCCGTTGCGCGGCGCGTGATGCTGCTGGGGGGCGTGGGCGTGGTACTAAGCCTGGGGGCTTTTCTGGGCAGTATGGTCTGGTGGGAACGTAAACATGGTGTAAAAAAACCAAAAGCTTCAGGGAAGGTTTAGGAGTTTATGGGCGTGACAAATATTCCACAGATACTTGGACACCTTGGACAGATGAATTTGGGGCGTATCGTTGCCGCACTCTGGCTGCCGCACGGTGAATCCACCTTCAGCCCGCCGGTGCAGTTTCTCTGGGATTTCTGGTACTGGATATCGGTGTTTTTCACGGTTCTGATTGTCGGTCTGGTGGTATTCTTTTCGATTCGTTACCGGCATACCAAGGATCGGACAATTGCCGAGGACTCTCCTTCACATAATAACCCGCTGGAAATTACCTGGACCGTGATTCCTCTGATCATTGTGATGGTAATTTTTGCTCTGGGTTTTACGCAATATATGAACATGGATTCCCCGCCCGCCAACAGCTACAACATCCATGTTATTGCCCAGAAGTGGAGTTGGACATTTGTGTATGAAAATGGTGCCATCAGCAACACGCTGTATCTGCCCGTTAACACGCCCGTGAAATTAAACATGACCTCCAAAGATGTGCTCCATGGATTCTGGATCCCCGATCTTTCCATCCAGAGGGATGTGGTACCGGGTCGCGTGATGACCACGTGGGTGGAACCTACCAACCCCGGAACCTACTGGCTCCAATGCGCTGAATATTGCGGCGACGGCCACTCGGAAATGCGGGCGCATGTCGTGGTTGAGCCGTATGCTAAATTTCAGAAGCAGATTGTTGCTGCCGCCAATATTTTTGAACAGGACGGCAAACCGCTGCCTCTGGCAACTGTCGGTAAAAAACTTTACACCACGCTTGGTTGCTTAGGCTGCCACTCGGTGGATGGTTCCAAGGGTACCGGCCCCAGCTGGAAAAATCTGGCCGGGTCCACAGAGGTTCTCGCCAACGGTAAGACCGTACCGGTGAATTATGCCTTCCTGAAAACGATGATTTCCCATCCTGGCCGCGTGTTGATCAAAGGATTCCCCGCCGGCGTTATGCCCAGCTACGGCTCGCGCTTTACCGGTAAAAATGTCAAAAATTTGTACGCCGTTGTCTGGTATATCAACAGCCTAAGCAAGAATTCCAATAAAGCCTCTCAGCCCCCGGTGCCCGATAAACCCAAGGGTAGCGAGCCTGCGGCCTCATCCAAGTCCCCGAAAACTGCGGCCCCGGCAACCGCCAAAACCTCGCAGACGGCGACACCGGCTACCACCGCCGCTCCGACAACTGCCAAAGCCCCGGCGACCCCCGTCGCCAAAGTGCCGGCCGGCCCGCAGCCGATGGCGTTGCATGTTCTGGGTGCAAAACTTTATAAGTCGCTGGGATGTATTGGATGTCATACCGTCAATGGCCAACCGGGCGTAGGCCCGAGTTGGAAGAATCTGGCGGGTTATCCGCAAAAACTCACCACGGGAAAAACGGTGATTGCAGATTATAAATTTCTCCGCACGATGATTCTTGACCCGGGAAAAATGGATATTGCCGGCTCGCCGGCCGGCGTGATGCCGGTTATGTACAAATACCAGTTATCCGGTAAAAAGCATCCCCATGAGAATAAATTAAATGCGATCATCTGGTATATTAATACGCTAAGTAACCGCGGCAGCAAGGCAACCGAGCCTCCTGTTCCGGATGTTCCGGTCGCTAAGTAAGCTACCGGGAGAAATATAATTGAAAAGGCGTATCCAGCCGTTGTTTGGATACTGGAGTTATAGAAATGACTACGATCACGGGAAACACTATGGGCCACACACCCGCGGTGGCCGCCAAGCCGGACAATTATCTTACACACGGTAAAACCATCGGCTCATGGCTCTTCACGCTGGACCACAAACGCATCGGTATCATGTACCTGATTACCGCTTTGCTGGCCTTCTTCATCGGCGGCATGTTGGCTGAAGTCATTCGCACGCAGTTGCTGGTGCCACAGGGTCTGATTTTTCATGGCACCGGTTCTGTCGCGTCCAGTTACGCGGCGTATCGCTATTACAATCAGGTCTTCACGCTCCATGGAATCATCATGGTGTTTCTGGTGCTGATCCCCATTATTCCCGGCGCTTTGGGAAATTTCGCCATGCCGCTGATGCTGGGTGCCAAAGATGTGGCCTTCCCCAAACTCAATTTAATCAGCTATTACCTGTATCTTGTCGGGGCGATTCTGGCTATTGTTTCCACCGTGCTGGGGGCCGTGGATACCGGCTGGACCTTTTACACGCCATTTAGCATCCAGACTGAATCCTATGTGGTGGTCATGGTGCTGGGTATATTTCTGGTGGGGTTCAGTTCCATCTTCACCGGCATCAATTTCATGGTCACCATTCACAAACTGCGCCCGCCCGGCATGAGCTGGTTCCGCATGCCGCTTTTCCTCTGGGCTATTTATTCCACATCGCTGATTCAGGTTGCCGCCACGCCGGTGGTGGGCATCACCTTTGTGCTGCTGATGATGGAGCGCGTCATGGGCATTGGGATATTTAATCCTGCGCTGGGCGGGAACCCGGTGTTGTTCCAGGAATTTTTCTGGTTCTATTCGCATCCCGCGGTATACATTATGATTCTGCCCGCGATGGGCATCGTCAGTGAAATTATTCCCACGTTCAGCCGCAAGCATATTTTCGGATACGAATTTATCGCCTTAAGCTCACTGGCCATTGCCCTGATTGGCTTTCTGGTGTGGGGTCACCACATTTTCGTCAACGGTCAATCGGCGGAACTCGATGCCGTCTTCAGCTTTTTAACCTTCATTGTGGCTGTCCCTTCCGCCATCAAAGTCTGGAACTGGCTGGCCACCATGTACAAGGGAGCCATCGTCCTTAAAACGCCGATGCTCTATGTGCTGTCATTTATTGTGCTGTTTACCATCGGCGGCCTCACCGGCGTGGTGCTGGGGGCGCTTTCTGAGGATGTCGTTCTGCATGATACGTACTTTGTTGTAGGCCACTTCCATTATGTCATGATGGGCGGAACGCTCATCGGCTTTATCGCCGGTATGCACTACTGGTGGCCCAAAATGTTCGGACGCATGTACAATGAACGCATCGCGCAATGGACGTGTGTGGTCTTGTTTATCGGCATCAATCTCACGTTTTTCCCCCAGTTGGTGGTGGGGGCCGAGGGCATGCCGCGGCGTTATGCCAGCTACCTGCCGGTTTATCAACCCTATATGATTGCCTCCACCATCGGGGCGTATATCCAGCTTGTGGCGTTTCTGAGTATGGCCGGGTATCTGATGCACTCGCTGTTCTATGGCAAAAAGGCCCCGATGAACCCGTGGGGCGGCGGCTCCCTGGAATGGGAAACCGCTTCGCCGCCACCGCATGATAATTTTGAAACCACACCATCCGTCGGCGATCCTTATGATTATTCCGACTTGGTGTTTGACCCGGCGGTCAATGGGTATGTCCATATAGAAAAGCCTGTGGAATCCCTGGCTCCCGTTACCGCAACGCATTGACGTGCCATGCTGCGGCGGGCAGCGACCGTGGCAGGGCTTGCCCGGCAGGCGGTTACGCGGCCGGGAACGTAGCGCTTGATTTATTGCTATCTGTATGTTTCTATTGTGAGATTCCATGTCTGAAGCAATCGCGATAAACCCAACCGAAGAACAGGTGGCCCGAGACCATTTGGCCCATCATTTTGATACGCCGCAGCAGCAGTTTGATGCCGGCACGCTGGGCATGTGGATGTTTCTGGCCACGGAAATGCTGCTGTTCAGCGGCCTGTTCTGCGCCTATGCGGAATTCCGGGCCACCCATCCCGACGTTTTTAGATATGCCGGGCAATATCTGGATCCGGTGTCCGGTCTGATCAATGCCCTGATTCTGCTGACCAGCGGTCTGACCATGGCTCTGGCGGTGCGTTTTGCGCAAACCGGCAAGCGTTTTGCCTTAAGCCTGTGTCTGGCGCTAACCATGCTGGGCGGGGTCGGCTTTTTGGCCATTCACGCCAAAGAGTATTTTGATAATGGTCAGGCCAAGTTGCTCTGGGGGACCCATTACGCTCCAAGCGTGGGGCCTAATGGCAAACCCGTCGCCCCGGTCACCGGCCTGACGGCACTGGTTGCCAGGCCCAAGCCCGCCGCCAGCCCCGGCTGGCAATCGCTTAAGTCCCTCGGCAAGGCCGGTTTTGTTGTCTCTCATTCCGCTATTATGCCCGCATCGGTCGGCCCGTCAGGTGTAGCTGCCTCGCAAAAGCCCGCTGCGGCGGAAAACCCCTTTCAGCCGGCCAATGTTCAGGTTTTCTTTGGTATATATTTTCTCATGACCGGTCTGCACAGCCTGCACGTGATCATCGGTATTATTGTCATCGGCTGGCTCCTGATTCGTTCCCTGCGGGGTGAATTCGGCCCCGGCTACAATGCCCCCGTCGTCTACGTGGGCATGTATTGGGGCGTGGTGGATATGGTCTGGATGTTCCTGTTTCCCTTGTTGTATCTCATTCACTGATAACTTAGGCTCAATGAAGTTCGCCCGCTCTTTAGCGTGAGGTCTTATGTCTTCCGATCATGCCAAACCCGTTGTCCCCGCCCGCTCGCACATTGTATCCGTGCCAACGCTGGTCTTTGTGTGGATCCTCCTCTGCGCTTTGGCTGTCGGCAATTTGTTTGTCGCCAGGTTGGGCCTTGGCTCGGCTACCATCGCCGTGGAGTTGATTGTGGCGGTTATCATGGCGGTCGTCAGTGCGCTGTATTTCATGCACCTGCGCTATGACAGCCTTTTTTCTGTTGCCATTTTATTGCTCACACTGGTGCTTATTACCCTGTTTATTTCTTTTATCATTATTGATGTGAAGGCCGATCAGCCGCAGATGTATTCCGGCGAGGCGCAGGAAATGGCGCAGATTGAACAACATGTGGCGGGGTCCAATTCCACCCCGCCGGCCGCCGCGAAGGCCGCCGCCGCCGCACCCGCTAAAGAATAATCCGAGCCGTCCCAGCCGTGCGGATAGCGGCGCGCATGCCGGTATGACGCGCCGCTACCGAGAGCACCGGATGACAATCCGGTGGTTGATCCGATGCCGCCAACCAACCACCGGGTTATCACCACGGTGCTCTGACGCGAGGCTCCCGAGAGCACCGGATGACAATCCGGTGGTTGATCTGATGCCGCGAGCCAACCACCGGGCGATCACCACGGTGCTCTGACGTGACGGTGCAACCCGGCGATTATTCGGACAGGCCCCTGCGGACGAAAGCTGGGATTTTTATGAGCGGGGAATACCAACCTGAACCGCCTGATGCATCCAAACGCTACGGCGGAAAGCCCCTGCACGTTCCCGGTGCCGGAACGCTGGGCATTTCTCTTCTGGTCGTGTCACTGTCTGTTCTTTTTGTCTCCAGCCTCATCGGATATATCTGCTATTGGTTTTCCTTTCCCCGCCCCGTGACCATCCGTTTGCCGTGGGGGCTATGGTTAAGCACCGCCGTGCTGCTGATCAGCAGTTTCACGATTCACTGGGCCTGGTCCGCCATTCGCCACGATCAACAGGGGATGTGCCGCAAGGCGCTTCTGGCCACGCTGATTCTGGGTCTGACATTTCTTGGACTGCAAATCTGGAACTGGACGGAAATTTACGGTGTTCTGCAAAGTGCCGACCGCGCCCTTAGTGCCCTGAATCCGCAATATCCCTCGCCGATCGGCGGCATGCGCACGGCCCACGCGCTGGTGTATGAAAAAAAAGCTCTGCTGGCCGCGTTTTTCTTTTTCACCGTTCTGCACGCTTTGCATGTATTAGGCGGCGTGATCCCATTAAGCGTGGTTAACGTCAAGGCCCGCCAGGGCATTTATTCCCGCAACTACCACCCCGGTGTGCGCTATTGCCTGATCTACTGGCACTTTCTCGATGCCGCCTGGATTCTCATTTTAATTACTCTGTTGATCACGTTCTAATAAACGTCTGGCGCGTAGACCCACGGCTACCGCAATTTATTCCGGCGAGTCCGGATGCTTGCGGCACTTTTCTATATGTTCAAGCGGATATCGAGGTGCCTGGCCATCACACATGCCCGGGCAACGCGATGCTGCGCGCGTCCAGGCCTCCGGCGTTGCCAGGTTCATTCCCCAGAACGGCCACGTCCGGCACTGCATGGGCCGCACCGGGTATATGCCGCACATGGCTTTGCCGTCGGCGCGTTTGAGAAATATGCAATCATAATTGGAGCGTTCCACCAGGCTGTAAGCACCTTTAACTTTACGCACATACTGGCGTGTGAAATCATCAAACGCCATGTTGAGAAACTGCGCAATGCGCGTCATATCTTCCAACGTCAGCCAGACATATCCCGGACCGCCCCCGCAGCAATTGCCGCACTGCGTGCACTTAAAGCGCAGTCCCATGGAATACCATGGCTCCGCCGCTTGCGATTCCTGATGAATGGGTAAATGCGTATCTGCCATCAAAAAGCCTGTCACCGCCTGATCAGTCAGTGTTGGCCGGCCGGTGCGGTTGTTGTGGTTGTGGTACTGCGGGAAAGCTCCGGCGTAACCGATACATAACAATGCGTGTGGAACCAGCCCCGTTTAATGGTAATCACGCATTCTTCCTGATTTTTAATGAAATCCAGACGGATGCCGCCCGGCCCTTGCTGTTCTTCCTGCATTTTCCATTTGAAATTGGGCATATTATGCAAAAAGAACCGCGCCACGCTCAATCGCGGATCGGAACCCACATACATCTCATTAACCAGACGGACATTGGAACCCGGGGCGTAGGTGCTTTGCGAGCGGCTTAAATTAATGTGCATGCCCGCGGGAATGGGAATATCGGCCACCGGTGGATTGGCGGCTGACGGTAAAAGACCCTCGGAATTCTGGCTGCATCCAGCCAGCGCAGCCGCTAAAAGCAGCCCGACAAAACCTGTTATTTGCATCCTGCGCACGATACACGCTCCTTCACAAAGACCGTATCACGGTGTTTCATTGTTCGCTTGAGTGCCCGTGTTGTCAACCGTTTCCACCAGATGAAATGTATCCGTATCACGGCTGTATGAAAATATTTCGGTGTATCGCCCCCAGTTCACCAGCGCGTCATACTGTGGTTTGGGCCGCTCCGTAGGCAGCACGCGGCCGATTTCCTCAATAATATCCTGACGCGAGGCCGAATGGTCCGGGCGCTGCATCAGATAATCCCGGAAATGAACAAATAAGGGCAATTTAGCGATTTGCCCGGCAATGAGTTTCTTTTTCTGGTTGACCGGCACTTCAATAATCTGCTTGCCCAGCGGCTGCATGACCAGATCGCCGCCGGGCGTATCGACAAACCCCAGCACTTCGGCGGCTTTGATAATCAACAGCAGTTCGCCAAAGCTGTCGCGTAATTCGCGTGCCAGTTTGTAGATGTCTTCTTTGCCGCCATGATCATCAAGGATTTCCAGCAGCCCCAGCACTTTGCTTAGGCCGGTGGGGGGTATGGGAACCACGGGTGCCTCACCGCTTTGCGGCGGATCAACGGGTTGATGATTTTCTGAACTTGCCATAGCTTTATTCTCCATACAATCCACGAGCGGGTCAAATTTCCGCCATCATGCTGAATATTGAATCCACATATCGGGTAAACGCTTCCGAGTTTTTATGGCGGGGGCGGGGTAACGTAATATCAAGGTCCATCACCACATGCCCCGGCCGCCCGCCGATAAGCACCACACGATCCGCCAATTCAACCGCCTCTTCAATGTTATGGGTTACCATAATCACAGTACTGACCGCCAGGTTGGGGTCCGCCCATATATCCAGCAGTTCCTCCCGCAGGTTAATGCTGGTCAACGGGTCCAGAGCACTGAAGGGCTCATCCATCAGCAGCAGTTCCGGTTCCACCGCCATGGCTCGGGCCAGGCCGACGCGTTGTTTCATACCACCGGAAAGTTCCCGCGGGTACGCCGCTTCAAACCCGTCCAGACCCACCTTATCAATATAAAATGCCGCCCGTTTTGCCGCGGCAGCTCGATCAAGCCCCCGCGCCTCAAGTGCCAGAAGAATATTCTGCGTCACGGTCATCCAGGGCAAAAGGGCAAAATTCTGGAAGACCATGCCGCATTGTAAATTAATACCCGTCAGGGGTTTATCCTTGAAATAAACTTTTCCACTGCTGGGAGGCATCAGGCCGTTAATCAGGCGCAGGGTCGTGGATTTGCCGCAACCGGATTGCCCGACCAGACATATAAATTGCCCGGAATCAACACGCAAGTTCACGTCCTCCAGGATCGTAGCCGGTGGGCCGTCGGTCTGGTACACCTTGGTGACGTGGTCTAGTTTCAGCAGCATACGGTCAATCTCTTTTTCAGCTTACGGGTCTGCCCGCCATTAATAATCCAGGCGGAAGCGATCCGCCGCCCATGCCTGCAGCCGCTTCCACAGCAGCCGATTCAATACCACGATCAGCACAATCAAACAACCGACTGCGGCAAAAAGCAACGCCTGCGCCTGCGCGGCCGGCAGGGCTTTGCCCGAGCGCGGAAGGGCCGACCCTGAGGCCACATTTAGCAGCCAGCCGATCCCCGGCAGTTTATAAGTATGTCCCGAATAGGTAATACATTCACTGAAAATCAACGTGTTCCAACCCCCGCCGAACGCGGTAATCGTACCGGTAAACAGCGACGGAAGAATCGCGGGAATCACCAGGAATCTCCATTGTTGCCGCCGGCTTAAACCCATGGCATTGCATACTTCCTTCAGATCGCCGGGGATTTTGGCGATTCCACCGAGCATATTAAACAGCACATACCATTGTACCCCATTCATCAGCAGGACCATGCCGGCCGCTTCCACGCCCCAATATCCCAAATGCAGATGTTCAACAAAAATACTGATCACAATAAACGTCAGGGCAATGGGCGGTAAACCGGCCATGGTTTGTGAAACCGACGATAAGCGCCGAAATGCCGTTGGCCGCGTTCGCGCCCACAACACCGTCGGCACGACCCACAGCATGGAAAGTACATACGCAATGAGAATCCGCAGGAAGGAAAACCCGATATAAGCGGGAATTTTTTCTGCCAGAGGAGGCAGCAGATGATGGCGAAAAATATTCACAATGTAAAAGCCGCCGCCCAGGACCAGAACCGCAATCAGCAGCCAGCCGGCGAACCGTTGCAGGTTGGACCATATTCGGGTGATCAGTGCGGGGACTTCCATGCGTGGCAGCACCAGTTTTTTTGCCGAGCCGCGCGTATACCGGATCATCGCATTAACGCCGCTATTCAAGGGGAAAATCACGCGATTAACGAACATCTGCGGAAGCCATCCGCGCTGATACCATCCCAGTATTCCTGTATTGCCGCGCGTGATGGAGGAAACCGCGACTTCATATCGGAATCTCTCGGCCCACACCGCCAGCGGCCGCCACACAAAAAATTCCATCATCAGAATAATGCCCAGCAGCACCGCCACGCCGCAGAGATTGAGTTCCAGTGGGTGCGTCTTGGAATTGGCCGCCTGCTGCAGAAAACTGCCGATCCCCGGCAATGCTACTTTCTGGTTATTGACCGACAGAATCTCACACGCCGTCAACGCAAACCAGCCCGCCGCCCAACTGACAATACTGTTGTAAAGCAGGCCCGGCACGCACACCGGCAGCGTAATGGTGAAAAATCTTTGTGCACCACGTATGCCGAAACTTTCCGCACATTCCGTCGTTTCCCGCGGCATCATGATCAGGCTTTCGTACACGCTGAACGCCATATTCCAGCTCATGCCGGTAAAAATCAACACCACGGCGGCAATTTCAAAGCCCAACCGTCCGCCGCCGAAAAGCCACACCGCCACCGCCAGAGCCGCAGGAAAAAAACTCACAATGGGAATAGACTGCAAAATATCCAGAATAGGCAGAATCAGCCGCCGGGCACGCAAATTGTTGTAAGCATACACGCCTACACTCACCGCAAATACCAGCGAAAGTATATAGGCCTCTACCATGCGGAAAAGCGACCACGCCGCATCCCGCGGCAACTGCCACACACTTGCCGGCACGTGTGATTTCACATGATTAAAAGGATGCAGCATGCGCGCCAATACCGCCGCCGCCAGCAGAACCAGAATGGTGCCGATCCAGTAGCCCATGCTGAATCTGCGGATCTGTGGTAGTTCATCTGCCATGGTCGCCCAACGCCGTTACGCCGCAAACAATGCCGCCGCAGAGCCTCAACGCCCCGGCAAAACCTAATTATGCCCGTATCATCGCAAAGTGTCATGCCAAAAAATTAATAAAGCGCTAAACGGCCCGGCACCCCCCAGCCGAAGATTCTCACGTGGCCGGGCCGAGGGCACTTGCTATTCGGGCCGCAGGGTGTCTACGATACCCTTTGTTCTGCAATGAGGAGTTGGCAATGCATACGCGATCTTTAGGAAAAAATGGCCCGCAGGTTTCAGCGATCGGGTTGGG
>JAKAZF010000026.1 GCA_021826605.1 Planctomycetota bacterium
TTCCAGCGTCCAGCGTCCAGCTTTTTCATCGTGGCAAAATATTATCGCTCCTTGTAACTCACGCCCAAGAGGTTTACACTTCAAATTATGGAAATGAGGGAGACCGATGGAACGGTGGCCAAATAAGCTGTGCAGGGATGGGTGTGCTCAGTGTCTTGTTTCGGAGGAAACCCCATGGACAGCATGTTGGAACCGCGTCAATTTGCCAATCTCAGCTCGGTCGCAGGATTAAGTCGCACCACACTTGATGAACATCACCAACTTTATTGTGGCTATGTACGAAAAGCCAATTCACTTTCTGATCGGCTTGTCGCCATTCAAAATACGCCTCATCTGGCCAATGCGGTGGATATTGTCAATATCAAGGGCGATCTGTGTTTTGCCCTGGCGGCGGTGCGTAATCATGAAATGTATTTCGATATTCTCGGTGATCAGAAAACCGCGGTCCCGCCCCTGTTAAAACAGCGCATCAGCCTGAACTTCGGCTCCATGGAAAATTATATTGAAGATCTCCGCCGCACTGCGCTGGGAACCCGCGGCTGGACCTGGACCGTCATGGATAACGTCACCGGGCGGCTATGGAACTTGTCCGGGCAGCACAATGGCCTGTTTCCGTTCTGGGACGCGCAGCCCATTTTAACACTGGATTTATGTGATCACGCCTATTTTTATGACTTCGGTCACCATCGCGCTGATTATGTTCACTGCCTGATTGACAACCTTAACTGGGAAAAGCCCGCGCAGTATCTGACCAGCGAAGGGAAAGTACAACATTCCGGATCGGTGATGGTACCCGCGTAGGCCGCAGTAATTTTCCCGTGGCGCACGGCGTGAAGTGTGTCCTTAGCTCAATGCGGCAGCGTTGAGTTCGACGCGGAACGCAATTTAATTACACGACTTTTCTCCTTCGTCGCGATTGACCGAATCACTGAGTCGTGTGATTAAACGCCATGACAATGCGGCGTTTTAACTCCGCTAAATCAGTATCGGCCTGTACCGGCTCACTACCCTGAACCGCAATGGCTTCGCGTAACGGCACCCAGCTTTTGCACCCGGCATACTGCGGATCAAGCGCTAACTTAATCGCCTGCGGCAACCGCCACGCCCGCAACAAAATGATATACAGTGGGTAATCCGGGCGATAATTAAATCGCATATCAATCAGGGGCTTATCCCATAAATGCAAATCATCCAGATGTTCAAACGCGCGCCGGTCTGGTACCCGGGCGATATAAAACACTTCCGCCCATCCGCGAATCGTGATTTCCGCCGGTTCGCGATCCACAGTTTTTATCGCGCCCCGCCACGCCGCTTTTACCGATTCCGGATTCTGATGCAGCACCGTTGGAAAGAGAACAAAGTGTGAATGCTCCAGTTCAAATTCCCCTGCCGCTTCATATATGCCTCCCTTGCGCAACAATATCGCCTGCTGCCCGGCGAGCACGGCATCGCAAACAATCGACCATTCCTTCAATGCCATATTCAAAAATGACTGCATCACCAAGTCCCGTCCGCTTTTTATGATTCCGCACCGGCCGACACAGGTTCAATGTGACTGGCGATTTCCGCTACCTGCGGCAGACGCATACGAATGCGTTTTTCCAGTTCCGTCACCTTTCCATGAGCGTAGGCCACGGTAATATCCGCCCCGAATTCCGCGTGAAAACTTAAATAAACACGCTCGTTGATGGTATGGGCATGGACCGCGTGAACCGCTAATCCCATAGCCTCAGCCAAACTTCGCACGATCGCCGCCAGGCTTGGTTCGGCGTCGCCAGGTTCAACATGTACAGTAATATCAATGCTGGAATGTTCGCTGGAAACGGCCAATTCCACCGACGTGGCAATCCGATGGCCTTCTTCCAGGGTCGCGGTGGGATTCACGCGGATGGTGGTATCCACGAAGCGACGGTTGCCGCCCTGTCGCACACGGATGCGCGGCACATCCCGCACCCCCGGTACCCGGCGGATAATGTCCTGCAGTTGCTTATCAACGCCTTCGGGTGCCCGATCCACCAGCACATCCACCGAATGCATTGCCAGCCGGATCGCCGCTCCAATCATCAAAATGGCTACCGCCAAGGCACCGACATTATCCATCCAAGCCAGCCGACCGTGGCTTAACAGCGACATCAAAAGGGCGATAAGCACGACCGCAGCACTGATAAGGTCCATGCGGAAATGCACACTGCTGGCCCGCAGTGCTTCGCTGCCGAATTTTTTAGCGGAGGCGACCAGTTGCATGGTACGCCAGATATCCACTCCGATGGCCGCGCACAATACCACAATTGCGAAAATGGTGGGGACGGTGGGCAGGGCATGCGGATGGCCGAAATCCATGATTGCACGCCACAGAATCCATAGCGCTGTCAACGCCAGAATAATGCTCTCTGCAAAAGCCGAGAGATTTTCCACTTTGCCATGACCATAGTTATGCGTTTGATCCGCGGGGCGATCGCTGATATGCACAGCAATCAGCGTGATAATGGTAGCCAGAACATCTACCGCGTTGTGCAAAGCATCTGAAAGAATGGCCAGACTGCCCGTCAGCAGGGCCATCAGCAGTTTTAACAGGGTCATCGCCAGACTGGCCATCAATGATAGCCACGCGGTATGTTGCTTGTCCCTGGATAGTTGATGTTCCGCCACGAAAGCACTTCCCCGAACGCCCTGTCGGTGCGTTTACCAGCAATCCCGCCCATTACTGGGACACACTCCCGGCTTCCCCGCCGGGAACAGTATACAATGATTCGCCGATTGGCATTATTTTTTTGGAAAATTGGGCGGTTTGCGATTAGTGGCCGCAAGGTATTTTTCCGCCGTCCGCGCGGCCTGTTCGGCCTTACGCCGCTTCAGGGCCTTGTACTCCTCCTCGGTCAATTCGCCGCGTTGATACATTGCTTCAATTTCCTTAAGGGAAAAGCCGAAACCCGTCATCTGCGCCGATGGATTGGCAACACGCTTGCGAATGGCGCGAATTACCATCCAGCCGATAATAACCCCGGCCAGGAGGACTGCCCCCCACTCGAAAATACCAATCAGGCTTTTGTCCAAAGTAACAACCTCACCAACGCGCCCGTTAACCTGCCGCGGCATTATTATATACGTTATTGCTAGCGCCGCGAGTTTGGCCTTTCAGAAACCGCGAAAAAAACATTGACACAACGCCCTGGGCGCGTATGATAAAAGAGGTTACAAAGGCAAACTGCCCGGCAGGAATGGTCCTTTTCCGCGCAGTTATGGAGTCAGGCATGCTTCAAGATGCGGCAAGGCTGAAAATCACCCGCGACGGTGATGTTGTTCTGGTGGAATTCACTCATCGGAAAATTCTTGATGAGGCAAATATTGCCGAAATCGGGGATCAGCTTGTGGCATTGGTTGAAAATGAGCACCGCCCCAAAGTCATCATTTCATTTGCCGGGGTCGATCATCTTTCATCGGCGGCTTTGGGAACGCTTATTACTGTGAACAACAAAGTTCGCAGCCATGACGGACAACTACGCCTCTGTAACATACATCCGCAGATATTTGAAGTTTTTGTTATCACAAAACTTAATAAACTCTTTCGCATCTATCCGACAATAAAGGAAGCGAAAGAAAGCTTTGATCCGCAAAGCAAGCAGAGCGTCATATAACGTCGGGTTGAGGCAGGCTTTTTCCGGTGTGTAGCCGGTGCGCGAAGGTTAGTTCAGTGTGTCACGCAAGAGGGTACGGATGCCCGTGAATCGCATGGATTGGTAAGCACTTGCAAAGCATAATTCAGAACGGGCGTCATTATGGGACGAATGCGACTGGAAAAAACAACGGCCACTCCGCGGTCTGTCGGTGCATCTTCTACTTCCCGCGGATTATGGTGCCGACTGGAAATTCCCAGCGATCTCAAGCAGTTGGAAGAAGTGGAAGAGACCATATTATCCCAGTGCCAGCGCTATTCGTTTACCGACCGTGATCTATTTGCCCTTAAACTGGCCATCGATGAAGCCTTTGCCAATGCGGTCAAGCATGGCAACCACTGCGATTGCGATAAGCACGTCCGCATTAAATATCGTGTAACGCCCCGCCGGGCCGATGTGGTCGTGGAAGATGAAGGCCCCGGATTTAACCCGGCCAGCCTGCCCGATCCGACTCTGGACCAGCATATTGAATGCACGCATGGCCGGGGTATTCTTCTGATGCGGGCATTTATGAATAACGTCGTTTTCAGCCCCTCAGGAAATTCTGTCACCCTCACCAAATTTAACGACTCCGCCCGTAACAATACTGAACACAGCATCGCCTTTGGCTGACCGCCCTGATAACCGTTTACAGGGCAGCACATCAAAATTCCGGGTCAACCCCCGTACATGCATGAATTGCCATGCATCAAATGACTCAGGGGCATAGATTAATCCCCCGATTCCCGATTCCAGATTCCAGATTCTTAAGCCTCGATGCGTCCCCTTGCATTATTACACTGTTACGTGAGCTCCCGGTTGCGGAAAAGCGCTACCGCGATGCTCAATGCGGCACCGATGTACATCAATGCGTAGGCTGAGGCCATGCTGACATAACCAACCACTTCCCCAAGGGTCGGCGCATCCGGCCCCTGATAATGTCCCGGCATGGAAATGGGACGGTAAATCAGGGCCTGATTAATATCAAAATTGGTCAGATAGGGCAGCAAATAGCTGCCGCCATCCACCAGGGCCTGCCACGGCTGCCCCACGTGCAGCAGCGGCGCGAACCGGGTCAGGTTGGCTCCAATATACAAAACGACAATGACAGTCATATTCAAAGCCAGGCTGTAGCGTGTGGCGATGGCGGTGCTGATGGCGGCTAAAGTGGCCAATTCCATAAATTGCAGCACAAATGCCGGAATTAAGGCGAGGATAGCCATGTCATTGGCCCAGTACAAAGCTTGTTGACCGGCATAAGAAGCTACCGACAAGTCAATCCGCTGGTCCGAAAAATACCGCAGCCACGCGCAGGCCGCCGCAGCCAGCGTGCAGATGGCCATCGTGACAAACATCAGACAGACAATACCCAGGTACTTTCCAATGATGACCTGCCAGCGTGCTACCGGTTTGCTCATCAGAGTCAACATGGTGCGATTTTCAATTTCCTCGTCAATCACTTTTGCCGTAGCGAAGACCATGATGATTAAAATGAACATCAGCACAAACGACATGGCCACATCGCGATACATTTTGGTGTCTTCACCAAATGTATTAAACGGCACAAATGCGGTAATCACAATGGCCGCCAGGCACATCCCAAAGACGATGATCGTGAAGGGTTGATACAGCGCTTCGTGATAGGTCACTTGTGTAATGGCACCGATGCGGCTTAAGTTAATAAGCGGTAAAATAATATATTCCATCAGCCCCCAGATCCCCGCCGCCGCGGTAACTGATCCGCAAAGCAAGAGAAAGAATCGCAGGTTATTGGCTGTATTGGCGGTGAAATTGGCATAACTGGACGCCACGCCGCCGTTTCCCTTCCCGGCATGGCCCGCATAGTTTACCGCGGTTTCCGCCGCTGAAACTTCATGGGAATGCCAGATAGCCACCACGAGCGTCAAGCTTAGCAGAATGGCCATTACGATAATGTATGCTTTGGTAAGCTTTGTCACACAATCCTCTTTAATGTTGCCAGTGAAGTCTGGATACTATGTCCCGGATTTTACCATATTATTCGCACGCCGGGGAGCAACCCCTGCACCGGGTGAGTTTGCAGAGTCATCGACGTGATAAACCCGGCGAACCGCTTTTCGATATCCTGCAGAAGTTTTTCAATCTCATCGGGCGTTGCTTCAAGAATCACTTCCACGGATCCATCCGATAAATTACGTACCGTTCCGCCTATCTTATACGCTCCAGCCAGTTCAACGGTTGTCTGCCGGAAGCCGACACCCTGCACGCGACCGGAAAACAAGGCAATTTTGCGTATACAATGGGCCGAGGCGTTCATAATCAGACATTTTACCAGCGCGCGACATTTTTCGCCTCTTTTTTCGGTGCCGGTACACGCTGCACGTAACAGGCCGTACGTTGGATGGGCAGGCAGGCGTTGCCGGAGGCCAGTTAAACAGCGGTCAATATAAAGCCCTAAACATAATCCCACACATTTTATTATTATGGTTATAGTTATAACATTTCCCGTGCTGCGGGTTTGTCGTGAATTCGATAAAGAATAACATTGCGGCATTTTGGAATTAAACGGTAAAATCTTCGGTGAATTCCGGAACCGTCGTGAGGAGTTTGTATGCAACATGCTCGATATTGCCGTGTGCCTCTGTGGGCCGCAATTGCTTTTTCAGGGCTTCTGCCGGCCACACAAGTTGCCATCGCCGCACCGGTAAGCGTATCGGCAACGTGGTCCAAGGTCATCGGGACATCGCCGACCACGCCCACGTTGCAGGTGGTGGTAAACCCCATGCTTCGGCCGCAATCCCCCATCAGCCGGCGCGCTTTTCAGGCACTGCATCGACTGAAGGCTGATTTTGTGCGTTTTGTACCGTGGCTGCCCTATCCGCAGTTAGGGGTGGCGGAACTTAAGCCACCGGCCAAAGGGCGGACTTTCTGGAACTTCCATCTCATAGACCCGATGGTACGGGACTTTATGCGTGCCACCGCCGGGCATCCGGTGATTATGAACTTCAGCACGATTCCGGAATGGCTGTATCAAACACCTAAGGCCGTGGCGTGGCCCGCAAACCCCAACCAGGTTTTCTGGGGTTATGAACAAGGCACGATGTTGCGCAAGCATAGCGTGAAAAAAGTCGCCCAATATTACGCCCGCCTTGTAAGCTGGTACACGCGGGGCGGCTTCCGGGATGAATATGGCCATTGGCATGCATCGCCTTACCATTATCACTTTGCCTGGTGGGAAGTGCTCAACGAAGTGGATTTCGAGCACCATACCAATGTACAAACATACACACGTCTCTATGATGCTATAACATCCGCCATTCATAAGGTTTCACCGCATACCAGATTCGTGGCCATGGCGCTGGGTGCCCCGGGCAATGATCTGCCATGGTTCAAGTATTTTCTTAATCCCCGCAACCACGCACCGGGCACGCCATTACAGATGATTTCCTATCATTTTTACGCCACCCCGTCTGCCGCCGACAAACCCGCCGACTGGCCCAAAATATTCTTTTCGCAGGCGAAAGGATTCCTTGGCACCGTGCGAAAAATTCAGGCTATTCGCCGGAAGCTTTCACCGCAAACCCAGACGGACACGGATGAAATCGGATCCATCCTGCCCTTTGACACAGCCCCAAAACTGGCGCGGCCCATACCCAATATGTACTGGAACTTAAGCGGTGCCATGTATGCCTATCTGTTCGCCCATCTGGCGCGCCAGGGCATTCAAATTGCCGGTGAAAGTCAGCTTATTGGTTATCCCAGTCAGTTCCCCAGCGTCTCAATGGTCAACTGGACCACCGGTGTACCCAATGCGCGGTTTCGTGTGCTGCAGTTATTGCATGATAACTTCGGCCCCGGTGATAAGATCATCGCCACCCGCGCCACTGCACCGGGTATTTTTGCCCAGGCCTTTGTAACGCCTGCCGGCGTGCGGAAAATTCTACTGGTCAACGAACGCAATTCTCCCGTTGTGCTCAACATTCCCATTGCGAAAGCGTCCATGCTGCAATGGGTCGATCAACACACCGCTGAACATCCGCCGGCACATCGCCTGCTGGAGCACAACCATCTGCGTCTGGGCGGATTGGCCGTTGCAGTCATAACCCTGGGAGCAAAGCCCCAATAACATCTGGAAATATTACGTCGCGAAATCGAGTTTGAAATGCCTGATACAGCTTTTGTTACGCCGGATACCTCATCTAAACACCGCACCGCCAAAGTCGGGCTGTTTGGTATCGGGCTGGATACCTATTGGCCGCAGTTTCCAGGCTTGAAGCAACGCCTGGATGGCTATCTCACGGTTGTGGAGAATCAGCTTAAACGACCGGGAGTAGCGGTTGTTAATCTCGGTCTGATTGACTCGCCTGAAAAAGCTCTCAACGCCGGGCATGATTTCCGCACTGCGGATGTTGATCTGATATTTTTGTTTGTCAGCACGTATGCCCTGTCTTCCACGGTTCTGCCCGTGGTTCGCCGCGCGAAGGTGCCGGTGATTATTCTCAATCTCTCCCCGGCTCCGGCCATGGATTACGTCAAATTCAACGCCATGGGCGATCGCACCGCCATGACCGGTGAATGGCTGGCCTGGTGCCAGGCATGCCCGGTACCCGAGATTGCCAATGTGTTTAACCGCTGCCAGATTCCCTTTCATCAGATTACCGGCGTGCTGGAAGGCGATCCGGAAGTCTGGCAACAGGTGGATCAGTGGATTTCAGCGGCCATTGTGGCCCATGCGATGGAACATAACCGCCTGGGCGTGATGGGCCATTATTACGGCGGCATGTTGGATATTTATACCGACTTGACCCGGCAATGCGCTGTGTTTGGCGGCCATATTGAAATATTGGAAGTGGACGAGCTTGCGGCTCTGCGGACGAAAGCCCACGCGCAAGACATCGCCCGCCGCCTCGCATACTTTCATGAAGTTTTTGACATACGCAACGACTGCCCGGAGCAGGAACTGGAACATGCGGCGCGCACCAGTGTGGCGTTGGATCAACTG
Source organism: Planctomycetota bacterium (assembly GCA_021826605.1). Next base: position 8,635 of record JAKAZF010000026.1, read on the forward strand.
GTGGAAAATCATCAGCTTGGTTCTCTGGCTTATTACTACATGGGCTCCGGCAACCCCGCCAATCAAGATACCATGAGTTCCATTATTCTCGGCACGTCCCTTTTAACCGCACGCGGTATCCCCGTGGCCGGAGAAATGGAAATAAAAAACGCCCAGGCTATGAAAATAATGGACGCCTTCGGAGCGGGCGGCTCATTTACCGAATATTACGCCATGGATTTTAATGATGACGTTGTCCTGATGGGCCATGACGGTCCCGCCCATGTCGCCATGGCGCAAGGCAAAACCCGAGTCCGGCCCCTGCAGGTATATCACGGCAAAGTCGGCAGGGGACTGTCGGTGGAAATGTCCGTCAAGCACGGCCCAATCACGCTGCTATCCGTGGTTGAAACCGGCGATGGAAAGCTCAAACTCCTGACCGCGCAAGGCGAATCCACAGCCGGCCCCATCCTGGAGATTGGCAACACCAACAGCCGCTACCGCTTTCCCATCGGTGCCCGCGCGTTTGTGGAAACCTGGAACACCCAAGGCCCCGCCCACCATTGCGCCGTCGGAACAGGCCATATCGCCGAAAAGATCAATAAATTCGGCAATCTTGTGGGCATCCCCACAGTTCGCATCTGCTAACAGCCTGCGGAATTTGAGATTTTAAATTTGAAATCTCGGATTTTTTTAGCCGCCCTCTTCAGATAGTCGTACATTTATTGCGCGGCCGCCCTCCAAGCACAACAACGCAACCGCAGAAATAACGATCCACAGATTCCACCGATTAACGCAGATTTTTGTGCCCTAGCCCAACGCGGAAGCGTTGGGTTCGCTGCGGAATGCCATGTTATGGCACGATGCCCTTTCGCCCGTCGCAATCGACCTGGCCGATCACCCGTTAATCTGTGTCAATCTGTGTGAATCTGTGGATCCCCTTCGTCACGCATCATCCAATAAGCGGCCCGCATCGTGAAATTTGAGATTTCAAATTTCAAATGTTTAACACAATCCAATCCCTAAAGTCATGAATTTGTTTTGCGACAGCACCATTTCTCCAATGCGCCCCGGCATCGCAGATCGCAACTCCGCATTGCCTATTTAATTTTAGCGGCGTAAATGCCACGGGCCGCCCAGTATTTTTCCATAGCCACTACGGAAACCGATTCATCCGCCTTATTCGTGAAATCCCATTCCAAGGGCTGCGCGGGCAGGTTGGGGGGAAAGCGATGCAGTCCAAATTGCTCGGGTCTTCTCCCGGCAAGGTTGCATAGGATGACCAGCGGGTCGGTGATCTCATCCGGATAGAACATCTGGCCTGCAAACCCAAATGTGGCAGCCACCGGCTTCTTTATTTGCAGGTCAGCCAGTAAATATGGAACCAGCCGCGCGTCCGTGCCGCAGCGGGAGACCAGTATCATATTTTGGCCCACCCTTCCCTCTGGCCCATAAGCGTGAGAAAAAGGCCCGATATCACTATGAGCGAGCAATTTCGCGGCAGTTATCAACCGCGATTGGATGCCCCTTGGACGCCATCGCACCAGAATATACGACGCGCGGCGACTGTTACTCGGTATGGCCGTGCCGGTGTGATCCGGGGTGACCCCCTGGATCTGTTTGTAAATAATCAATTTCCGCCTGCGGAAATGAAGGGTCCACGTAAGCGGCGAACCAGCCCGCTTCGGCAGCCATGGAGGAATTTCCCGCAATGTGGCCCGCCGCCACAGGGCACGGACGATAACCGCGTCCGGGCGACGTTTCCAGAACAGGTTCATAGCCGCCAAACTCGCGGCCTGACTTTGGCCGTCGATGAGATGCGCCAAGGCTCGCATTTCCGCCGCGCCATTGGGAGGCGGCAGCGCGTAGGCCGCATAGAGCTGGCTACGGCCCTCCTGCGAGAATGCCAGAGAAACGTCGAGAATAACGGAACCCCTGGCCCCCCAAGTCAATATTTTCTTTTGTGATTTCGCCGGGCGGCGCAGCGCCCACCGGTACCAGTTGATCATGCCGCACTTAAGACTGAAAAGTCCGGGCCACTGTTTGACTACACCGGCCCAGATCACGGGAGAGGACACAGCACCATTTGGAGGAGGGGCCGCCGCGCTGGCCGCTTCAATCCCATGCTCATTGCACCATATCTTTATACGCCGGATGGCCAACGCCTGTTGTCCCGCGTAGATGAAGCGCTTCACGCGCGGGGCGTGCGACGCCCCCTGGCTCACAGTTACCAAACCGAAATGCGTCGGATTCAGATGCTCATCCACAAGAAGAAGCCATAATACTTCGGTAAAAGCGTTACTGTAATACTGCCGCCCCAGGATAATGCTCGGGTTCATACCGTTTTCGGGACCTTCCAGAAAGCCCAGCAGATACGACGCTGCCGCTGGCGGCGGAGCCATCTCAAACAAGCTGCGGTAGTTATTCCAATTCTGAATAAAAAAACGGGCGGAGTGGGAGAAATTGACGACGTAATCCGATGCGCCGACATCCGGCATACCGTATGTCAGCGCTTTGACCAACCACTTACCAAGGCTCCTGGGATGCCAACGCAGCAAAATCTGACAGGCACGATGCTGGTCAGAAAAATTTATAACGGTTCGGGAACCGCCGACCGCAGTTACCGATTTGCCATGAAACTCCACTTGCCATCTGGAGAGCGCCGCCGCCGCCGGTACATGCCATCCATACCGCCCGCTGGCAAGGTCAAAGGGAGCATACCCGGTGCATGTCGCCATCCAGAAAAGCAACTTTACTCCCAGCGCGTCGGGCCGCCGCGTCCAGAAGACGTTCAGGGCCTTCAGGCGGACATAACGGCTTCCATCCACCAATAGCGAGTCCAATAGCCATGTGCTGCATCTATCGCCAATCAAGTTCAGTTTGTCGATCGCAGCGGCACGTTCACGGCGGCGCGGGGAAAAGGCCGCCGTGGCGACAGCGGCGTATTGCTTGTTACGTATCCATTGCCTCAAAGATTCGCGGTACAGCTGGGGCGCAGTGTCAATCCATCGCGCTAACAGCAGTTTCCCCTCATACCGCCGAAGGGCGGCCCGCCGCCGGGCATCCATGCCAGGCCCCTTAATATTCCGCGTAATGTTTTGGCAATGCCGTAGAACAGTCTCCAGGGATCTTGCCTGCGACGCCGCCTGCCGCCGCAAACCCGGAGCCAGCGAAAATGATGTTGCGGGATGTGCCGCCGGGCCAGACCGCGTTGCAAAACTCCCGACCGTACCGGTGGACGCCCCTCCGCTGGGTCCCTGCGGCTGGTCCACGTCAATCGGCTTGGAGAACCAGACCTGTCCAGCCATAACGACCGCCACGAACAGCACCGCGACAATTGCCCAGAGGACGTAGCGCATCAATTCCACTCCGCAATTTGACTTTCTCGCCTGCACACGCGACTATACCATAATCGTTTGATCGGGAAACTGTAATAGCCTGGCGAA
>JAKAZF010000027.1 GCA_021826605.1 Planctomycetota bacterium
TGTCGGCAGCAGGTGCAAATCCAGGTTTGCGGGAGGGACTCATCAGCGAACCTCTATTCCGTTTCGACTGGCGATCTGCGCATGGATGAAATCGTAATTTTCCGAACTGACGCTGCCGTCCTTCCCTCGATCTATCCGAATAAGCCTCAGGCTTTCCGGAGATTCCGCGAGGGCCGCCACCGCAGCATGCAGCATTTCCTCATTATGGGTACTGCAACAAATTTGAATACCGCGATTCTGGCATATTTGGAAAATGGCCCGCCAGAGATTTTCCATGGCGTTGTGGTGCAGACCGGCGTCGATATCATCAACGATGATGAGTTTTGGACCGTTTGTAACCAAGCCTGTTGCGATCAAGCAGGCTCGGCAAAACCCGTCGCCAAGCAGGGATATGGACAAGCGTTTTGGCCCACCGACGTCGGCAAGGAGAATAGTTTGACCGCCCAGAAAACCGACCTGAATGGATTTGCACCGCGGCTCGATTGCCCGAATCACTTGAAGAAACGGTTGTTCCTCTCCGGCTTCAGTAATCCTGGTAATTGCTTCCGCTGTTTCCAGTACGCTGCTTGCTCGCCGACCCTGGATGTAAAACACACCCAGTGCCCGGGGTACGTTCTGAACTACCCCTTGTAAACCAACTGGAACCAATGTCGCACTCGCCATGGCCGAAGTTCCTTCTTCGTCAGTAAAATGGTAACTGACTCCGGCGATTTTATTTCCGTCAGCGAAAGGAAGTTCGGCTGATCGACGAAAAGTAGCGGCCGCGCCTTCGATCTCCTGCATTGTGCCTGTCACCGATTTCGTGTTAAATTCCGGCTCGTTAAGGCGGGAGATATCCGATTGCTGCCCCGTAATCGACAGCCGCTGGATCCCCTTCTCGGTAGCAGCTGACAACTTTATCTCGATCCCGGAATTAAGCTCACGGAAAAACGAGCGCAGCGGATAATCAACCTGGATATTCATCGGCCTCATTTCGCGCCATGCAGCCAAATTGGAAAGCAGGTGAGGATTGCCCGGTGAGCCAAGAACGGCCAATGCCTCAAGCACGCTGGTCTTGCCCGATCCGTTGCTTCCCACGAAGATATTAATGGTACTGAAGTCAGTGATTTCAAGACGTTTTAACCCCCGGAAGTTTTCTATTTTGATCGACTTCAGCATCATGGTGCTCCTGTGGGTACTACTCTTCACATTGGATCAACCGTCAGCAACTTCTGACAGGGACACACGCTTCGCTAAATCAATTATAACCGAACGTCCCCCGGTGCGCCTGACCACAATATTGATTGCAGTATTCCCGCATGATGTAGCATACTGTCGCAGGCGTACGCCTGTCACTCAAAGCCACGATGCGACAGGAAATCAATACGCCCATGCAGGACCTGTTACCCGAAAGCGACACATTTTACGCCGCTAAAGTGGCGGGTTGGCCAACAGGTTTCGTAGAACATTTAACAGCGTTTGGCCTTCAAAATAATTGGGGGGCAGCCGCAGGTGAATGGCTTTCTGATCGACCGGACGCAGCGATCCCGGCGACTTGCTTAATAGCGGTCCCAGCTTGGAGATATCCTGCATGGCAAAGACCAGATCCGGCGGTTGGCTCATCAGGTTGGTGATCGTCCATGCGGCGGCCAGCACGCGTAATTCGGTAAGTTGGAAAAGTGTTTCCGCGGCTTTGGGCAATGGGCCGAAGGCGTCGATGATGTCTTTTCGCAACGCTTCAATAATCTCCATCGAGTGGCACCGTGACAATCGGCGGTAGAGTTCCATACGCTGCTTTTCCGCCATGATATACGTGCGCGGAAAACTTCCGGAAATACCGATGTCAATGTTGACCTCCGGTGGCCGGTCAATGGGTTGATTTTTCACCCGTTTGACCGCTTCTTCCAGCAACTGGCAATAGAGTTCATACCCTACGGCGGCAATATGGCCAGACTGCTCATCACCCAGCAGATTGCCCGCGCCGCGAATTTCCAGATCGCGCAAGGCGATTTTGAACCCCGCACCCAGTGAGGCGTATTCCTCCATCGCTTTGAGCCGCTTAGCCGCCGATTCGCTTAACGCTTTATTTTCGCTGATTACCAGGTAACAATAGGCGCGGTGTCGCGAGCGGCCCACGCGGCCCCGCAACTGGTGCAGATCGCTTAATCCAAAATTTTCCGCCTCATGAATGAAAATGGTATTGGCGGTGGGAATGTCCAGTCCGCTTTCAATAATGGTTGTGGAAACCAGAATATCCGCTTCCCGCTTTACAAACGTGTGCATGACCTGTTCAAGTTCATGGTCCGGCATTTGGCCATGCCCAATGACGATCCGGGCATTGGGTACCAGCCGCCGTATTTTGTCCGCCACAGATTCAATGTTCCATACGCGGTTATGCACAAAATAAATCTGCCCGTCGCGTGCCAGCTCGCGCTCCAGCGCCTGTTTGATTCTGGCGCTTTCCCATCCCATTACCTCCGTCACGACGCTGCGCCGATCACGCGGCGGTGTGGAGAGATTAGAAATATCCCGTATGCCCAGCAAGCTCATGTGCAAGGTGCGGGGAATGGGTGTCGCGGTCATGGTCAGGACGTCCACGGTCAGCCGCAATTTTTTCAAGCGTTCTTTATTTTCCACCCCGAAGCGCTGCTCTTCATCAATAACCACCAGCCCAAGGTCGGCGAACTGTACATCTTTGCTGATCAACCGATGCGTGCCGATAAGAACATCCACCTTGCCTTTGCGTGTGCGATCCAGAATGTCATGAATCTGGCTGTTGGTTTTAAAACGCGATACGCTTTCAACAATAAAGGGATACCCCGCCATACGCTGACGAAAAGTCTCTTCATGCTGTTCCACCAGCACGGTGGTGGGAGCCAGCACGGCAACCTGTTTGCCGCCCTCACAGACTTTAAACGCGCTGCGGATCGCCAACTCCGTTTTGCCGTAGCCCACGTCCCCGCATAACAGGCGATCCATGGGCCGTTTTTTTTGCAAATCTTCCTTGATTTCCGCGATGCAGCGCAACTGATCTTCCGTGGCTTGAAACGCGAATGAATTTTCAAATTCCTTCATATCGGTGGTGTCCGCACCGTAGGCAAAGCCCGGAAATTCCTCCCTGGCCGCCTGCACTTCCAGCATGTCGGCCGCCATTTTCTCAACCGCTTCCGAAGCCTTTTCCTTTTGTTTATTCCAGCTTGTGCCGCCTAATACAGACAGTGGCGGCCGGCCTTGTGCGCCGCCGACATATTTCTGCACCAGATGAATCTGCGTGATCGGTACATGCAGCACCGCCTCGCGGGCAAATACCAGCGTCATGTATTCCGCTTGCCGACCATCGCGCGCCAACGTGGTCATGGCGGTAAACTGCGCAATGCCATGATTCACATGCACCACATAATCACCTGCCTGCAAATCAAGAAAGTGATCAATCGGCCGGGCACCCTGAATGGCCCGCAGGCGTCGCCGCTGATGATAGCGATGAAACAATTCATGGTGTGCCACCATAATCAGCCAGTGCTGCTGATCGGTGGGTGTATGATCCGCACCGGTCTTTTTTTCCGTTACACCGGTAAGCTGCCAGCGAAAGCCCACCGCCAGATCACCTACGGGAATGGAAATTTTATCCAGCACTTCCGGATGTTTGACATGGATCAGATCGGTTAATCGCGTGCGCTCGGAAGGATTCTGGCACACGACAAACACCTGATTATCCGCAGCCAGGGCTGCCAATTCAGCCAGTGCCGCATCTGGTTCTGTATCAAATTGTTCCACCGAGCGACACGGCAGATCAATGGTGGTGCGATCATCACGACCAAACTGCCTTATTTGCGCCCACGCAAAATTCTGCGCCAGACGAAAAATCGCCTCCGCCGGATAAATGCCCCGGCCATCCGGCAGACGATCCATGTAACTGCGGCCCTGCTCCTGGATTTCCTGCGGCTCAATCAGCCAGATAACCGTTTCCTCCGGCAACGCCGAAATAAAATTGACCGTCTGGTCTTTCGGCCAGGTGGCCTGCTTTTCCAAAGCGCTGATACGCAGAAGCTCGATCGGATCCGTCGGCCCCAGCGTTTCAGGATCAAAACTGTGAATACGTTCAATTTGATCGCCGAAAAAATCAAGGCGGGCCGGTTGCTGGCGTCCCGCAGCCCAGACATCCAGAATATCGCCGCGCACGGAAAAATCGCCCGGATTTTCCACAGCTTCCAAGCGGGAATATCCATTTCCCGATAGCCATTGAACCAGCCCATCGCGATCCATTTTTCCGCCCGGCACCAGGGAAATCAGTTGCTTGGCCAGCAGGTCAGGATTGGGGCATGGCTGCATTAACGCCTGAATGGGCGCAACGTAAAAATCCGCAGTTTTCCCTGAGCCAAGATCCGCCAGCAGAGCCAGGCGTTCCGCGATCAGTTCATGGGAAATGCTGGATTCACCGGGCAGCACTTCGAATGCCGGAAAGAGACGCGCCGTGCAACCCGGTCGGAAAAATTCCAGTTGATCAATCGCATCATCGGCATCATCCAGGTGCGCTGTGACAATCAGCACACTGCGTTGCATGTGCGCCTGTATCGCAGCCGCGGCCGCCAAAGCGCAGGACCCCCATTGCCCCGTAGCACCGACGTAGCGGTTGCGGGACAGTTCATCAACCATACGCGCAATAACCGGCGATTCCGCCATACCGCGCAGGATGTCGGAAAGGACAGACTTGTCCATTACCCACCATCATCTTCCATCATTGCCAGCAGCCGATCCAACGCATCCTCAACAAACTCCGGGGATGCTTTGCCGGCATAGGCGGCGGATCGTGCCCGCCAGTCGATCTGGCGAACCGCATCACAAAACAGGATTCCCGCTCCGCTGGGATTATTACATGTCGGAGGGATAAATCCGGACGGAATCACTTTCGTATTTCCATAACGCGGATGCGATTCGGGTTTGAATTTGCTTGTGCCGATTAACGCGATTGCCATTCCGGTTTTTTTCTGATAAGCCAGCGGGCTAAGGACCAGTGCGAAATGTGCGCCGGCGGTCTCATGTCCGGCCGACGGGGAAGCCCGGAAGTGGATGAAGTCACCGCGTTTTGGAAAATAGGTGTTATGCCTCACAGAATTTCCCTGCCCACCGGCGGAAAATCCAGTTGTTGTGGCAGCTTGGTATAATTTTGCAGCACATCTTTGAGCTTGTGCCGGCTGCGGTGTCGCGGCTGAGCATCCACGACCTGAAGACCATCAATGCGAACCGTAGTACCGTCCACAATCGTGTGGGCTACGGTAAATGATTTGGGCAGCCGCAGCCCCAGACTGTTGCCCCACCGCCGAACTTTTACCACCATTGGCATTGGAAAAACCCCTTTAGCTATACAAAATGATACATAGCCCGGCCCCGCAAAGTCAAGTCGTGCGTCACGTCGGAGCTAAGACGTTTGACTACTGGTAGCGGCCGTATCATCGGGAGCTTTAGCGGCGGTTGTGGAGGTGTGCTGCCGCAGGTAGTTGCTGAAGCTTTGTGAAAGCGTCACGAAATCCGAGGGGATCATCAGAACTGTCGTGCTGTTATTCTCTGCGCCCACTTCCGTTACCATCTGCATACGTCGCAGTTCGATGGCAACCGGATTATTGGCCATCTGCTGGGCAGCGTCGCTTAGCTTTTTCGAGGCCTCCAGTTCCGCCTCCGCCTTGATAATACGGGCACGCTTTTCACGTATCGCCTCGGCCTGCATGGCCATGACCTGCTGCATGGCTTCAGGCAATTCAACATCTTTCATTTCAAAGCGTTCAACGGTGATTCCCCATGGTACCGTTGAACTAATCATATTTTCACGCAACAGGCCGTTGATCTTGTCCCGCTCCTGCAACACTTCATCAAGGTCGTGGCGACCGATGATATTTCTCAGGCTTGTCAATGCCAATTGATAGACGGCGGACGATGCGTCAGTGACCTCAATAACCGCCTTCGACGATTCGGTAATCCGGTACCAAAGCACAGCGTTGACGCGAATGGTTACGCTGTCGCGCGTAATGGTCTGCTGCTGTTCAGCGGAAACCGTGCGTGTACGGGTGTCAATCGTGACGGATCGGTCAATGCCCAGCGGCAAAATCCAATACAGCCCGGGCCCACGCAAGCCAATGTACCGGCCCAGACGAAACACAACACCGCGCTGGTATTCCTGGGCAATTCGGACCCCGGTCAGCAGAATCAGGGCGATAAATGCGATAATGATTAGCAGTATCATAAGGCCTCATATATAACATACTGGGCATCATACCAGCCGGATTCATCTATTAATTGCGATTGCAAGACTAAGCCCAAAGTCAGCCGCCGTCAATTCCAGAATGGGCGTTCCTAAGAAAGCTTCACTGAGAGAGCTTCACAGATGGCGTTGAGCTTAAAAAAGGCGATTTACGATAGAAATGGAACTCCATTGCGCCAAGCGTTATTATTAGCGGACAATATCGGCGGAGTATATGCGATGCGTGGCTGTTCAACGATGTGCCTCTGATGCAGTACCTCCATCGGCGGAGAACACCCGCGACGGCCTGCAGCATCGAAAGGAAAGGCGGTGGCATGAAAGTTGGCGAATCCGATTATCGGAAGGGCGCGAAACAGCGACTGGCGGAAGCGGGAGTTTTATTGCGCGCCGGGAATTCTTCCGGAAGCGTTTATTTGGCGGGACGCGCGGTCGAGGGAATGCTCCGCGCGTTGATCTGGCGGCAGGACTCGGGGTACGCGACCGGGAAAACTCCCTTGGACACCGGCCACGACCTGCGCGAACTGCTGAAGTTGGCGGAAAACCTTGGAATCATGGCTGCTTATTCCGACCGCCGCTTGTTAAAAGACGATGTTCAGATGATTGCGCGACTCTGGTTGAACAACACGCGGTTTATTCCCGATAGGAAGTTGCATGGTCATTGGTACAATATAGGCGAGTTGAATAACCGGCGGAAGTTGGAGCGGGCTTCAAGTGAATTTTACGATGCTTGCTCGGCAGTTATTAAAGGATGCGAGGTTATATGCAACGATCTATGAAGCTTACAAAAAAAAGCTGGAGAATATCCTGACCGAGCGGCTCGCACTGGATGAGCCGGAGTATCATTTGCAGGAAGTCGGAGGACGCTTGGTAGGCAACATTATCCCCCATCGTTCCGGAGGAAAAAAGACCACGTCCGACAAGAAGCAATCTGGCAGGCCTTGGAGGATGAGCTTGGATCGCAGGGCGTCCGGAAAGTGGGCATGCTGCTTGCTTACTCGCCGGAGGAATGGGACCCTGAACTTATCACGAAATCGCCAAAACGGACCAGAAAATAAGCTCATGCCCAATCCTCCATCGGTCGCGCCCAAATTAAGGATGCCTCGAGCACCGTGGTGATAACCCGGTGGTTGGTTGGCGGCAGGAGATCAACCACCGGATTATCATCCGGTGCTCCACTCAAACAAAGGACCCGCCGTTAGCTCAATGCGGCAGCGTTGAGTTGTCCGCGGAAACAGTCCCGCTGACACAATGCGTTCCCGCCCGTTCGCGACCGGTGCCGCGCGTGCCGTAGAAGAATGCAAGCTTTTCCCATGACCGCATCCCGCATCCAACCGCGACGCTGCCGCGTCGGGCTAACGGTCGTTTTCTCCAACCCCAGTCTCTCGTATCCGCGTGATCCGCGTAATCCGCGGTTCAATCCCCCGGATCGCAGGCCAAGTAACCATCCGTCGCTCGAACAAAGGCACCTGGCACCGTTCCGGTATAGAGCACCGTGGCGGCAACCCGGTGGTTGGTTGGCGGCAGGAGATCAACCACTGGATTATCATCCGGTGCTCCACTCAAACAAATGGCCCGCCGTTAGCTCAATGCGGCAGCGTTGAGTTGTCCGCGGAAACGGTCCCCTGCTGACACAACACGTTCCCATCGTTCGCGAAAGACACCGCGCGCCGTACAAGAATGCAAGCTTTTCCCATGACCGCATTGCGCATCCAACCGCGACGCTGCCGCGTCGGGCTAACGGCCGTTTTCTCCAACCCCAGTCTCTCGTATCCGCGTGATCCGCGTAATCCGCGGTTCAATCCCGCGGATCGTAGGCCAAGTAACCATCCGGCGCTCGAACAAAGGCACCTGGCACCGTTCATGCATTGAGCACCGTGGTGATAACCCGGTGGTTGATTGGCGGCACCGGATCAACCACCGGATTATCATCCGGTGCTCCACCCAAACAGAGGATTCACCGTTAGCTCAATGCGGCAGCGTTGAGTTGTCCGCGGAAACGGTACCCCGCTGACACAATACGTTCCCGCCCGTCGCGACCGGTGCCGCGCGTGCCGCACAAGAATGCAAGCTTTTCCCATGACCGCATTGCGCATCCAACCGCGACGCTTCCGCGTCGGGCTAACGGCCGGTTCCGTTTGTTGAAAAAGGTGTCAGGTACCGTTTTTTCGGATGCAACAACTTCTTGCTTCACCGTTTCCACGTCCAATCTACATGCTCCGCTTTGCTCATGGTCTTGGCGGCCTGGTGCAAACATTCCTGACACACCAGTTTCTCCAGGCGGTTGGGAAAGTGCCAGCGGGGCAGTGAGGGCGGTATATTGATTCGCAAGCACAGGGCGCATTGATATTTTCCGTCCCCCGCAGCCGCTTGTTCTAGCGCCTTTTTCAGACATTCCAGGCATATCACGGATCCGTGATGTCCTTCAATCATGGCGGATTGGCCATCCCAATCGGTTTGGCAGAAATCACAGGATATAACAATGCCATCTTGTTCGGTACGCTGCATGGAACGATTCCTAAATGTGAAACCAACCTTGGTGCTCTGTCACGCCCGCAAATTAGGGTTGACAAACACCAGCCTTGGCGAACTTCGCCAATATTTGGTATCTTAGAGCCTGTCGGAGGACTTGGCGAGAGCTTTTTTCAGAGAGCCTTATTGGCCCCTTAATACCCGGAGAAACGATGTCGGATAAAACTTTTCATACGTCAGTGGTAACACCTGAACGCATTGTTCTGGAAACGCCCACCACGTTTGCCGTTGTGCCCGCGGATGACGGCCTGTTGGGAATTCTCACACACCGCGCCTCAATCACCACAAAATTATCCACCGGAACGCTGAAACTGGAAACGCCCGATGGAGTTCATCAGTTTATCGTCCACGGCGGTTACGCCCAGATGAAAGATAACGCTCTGACCGTGATAACGGAAGAAGCCATCCCCGAAGCTACCATTACTCCGGAATTTCTCCAGGTCGAACAGGCCAAAGCTGAAGCGATGCCCGATGGCGATATGTCGCAATCTGAAGTGCGGCAACAAGCCCTGGCCCGCGTGGAAGCCATGCGAACGCTGCTGAATAAGCGACAATAGCGTCCTGCGGGCCATCGTCGCGGGTGGACCCTCGCGCTTTATCAACCCCGGAAAATCACTGTGCCGCTACGCCGGCGTTTTGGCGGCAATCCGGCGGAATATGCGCACGCGGATGGGGGAATAAAAGTAATATTGCCACTCAAAATACCAGTTAAACCGCACGACCTTCACCAACTTCCACTGCTTGCCTAAAAGCTTTTCCACCGCCGGGGTGCTTAACGGACCGGCATGAATATCGCCCATGCGGTCAGCGAGAACCAGCGTGTGCAATCCCTTATTGACATGGGCCCAGCGAATGGTGGATATCCAGCGATCGGGGTTATCTCCCAGCAGGTCGTAGCGCGGAATTTTGTACCATAAATCAGGAGATAAATGCCATACGGGAAGCGTGTTAAGCGGAATATGCTGCAACTCCAGCAGCGATACCCCCGGATCATCTTTGGGGTGATTCGATTCCATGGAATAAGCAATGTACATGCCTAGATGATCTTTGGGATTGTAATATTTTATAATCGGTCGATTGATAAAATCCCACGGCTCACCGCGGCAGATTAAATTATTCGTCAGGGAGGACGCCAGCATGGCCAGAACCATGACGGCACCCATCACCACCCGCACCGGCCATCCGGGCAGCCGGGCGATGGCGGCCCCCAGCCACAGCAGCCACGCCACGGCCATAAAGCCCATATAACGTTGCAGCCAGATCACGCGGTGCGGATACAGGGACCAGGGATTGCTCGGCGGCAGCGAGGCCAAGGCGAAATAAACCGTCGGCAGAAAAATCCAAACTCCTACCTGCCACCAGCGCCCGGGGTGCTTCTCCAGGTCTTGCTTTTTGTCCAGCCACCGTCGCCACGGGATCAGGCCGGTAATGAGAATGACAATCGTCAATATCGCCAGGTACAGCTCCCATTCGGCCAGCCACGGCAGCGTACGCGTTGCCAGATGATTGCGATAATCCCCACCCAGCGAGTACCAACTGATGATCCGTTGCGAGGGGGGAAAAATCGGCCAGAGGATACCCAGAATATTGATCGTCGGTGCCCCCAGCAACGTGTGCCAGTTGATAAGGTTATACCGAGGCAGCCAACCGATTCCCATGCGGCCGTGTTGCACCACGGCACGGTTGAGCCACGCGCTGTGATATTTATACCAGCCGGCCGTGCAGGCCCCCATGACGGCAACCGAGAATATCCAGATCGGCATGTCCAGCGCACGGTGCCGACGTTTGAAGATCATACAGATCAGTTGAACCGGAATTAAAAGCCAGCCCAGAAGATCAAACGCGATCAAGCCGATACCGCTAAGAATATACAGCGGCCCCCATATCCAGTGGCGGCCTTTTTGCCATCGGAAAAATAGCGCCATATTCAGCGTTACCATCAGATAAAACGCCGAATACATTTTCAGATCGCGGCTGTAGTAAATCAAAAAAGGGTTTACCGCCACCAGCAGCATGACAAACAAGGCGGTGCGGCGCGACATAAATTGTCGGGCCAGAAAATAGGCCCCCGCCACATTGAGCGTGCCGAGAATCGCCCCCAATGTTCTAAGATTTGTGGCACTCGTGGCCATACCCGGAGCAACATGCACAGTATTTTTTAGAAATTGCAGCCATGCCCATAGCATGGCGTACCAGCCCGGCGGAAATCCCTGCGTCCAGAGAGAATTTAGCATATAGGTAAAATTGCCGGACACACGGGAGAGCGTAGCGGTTTCATCGCACCAGAGAGTTTGCTTTCCCAAGTGCCAAAACCGTAAAAATGCGCCCAAGGCAAAAATCGCGGAAAATCCCAGCCAGAAAACAAATCGCTTATGGCCCGGCGTCAGCGTCCAGCGGTGGTACGCTGCGGCTGCCGGCAAGGGCGGCGCAGGATCAGGTTGTGGTGCGGTAGGCGCACAAGCCGCCGCATCTGGTTTTGCAAGCTGGGGCTGATTCATAAACGGTATAACGCACAGAAACTTGTTTTGTTGTATGGCACCTATGCCCCGAGCATCAGCGCGTGGCGCGGATAATAACCTGAACAAATTCCTGGCCTGACACGCCTGGAGCTTAAGTTAAGCACATCCGACCAAGCATGTCATAACTCAAAATCGGCGGCGAGCGCTGCACGATTGCTGCACAACCGCACGGTGCCCGCCGCCGTATTAATTCCAACGCATCCGGAATAGCTTACAGCATCAGTTTGGCAAGTTCCTGATGCGCCGCCGCCACGCCGGCTCCAAAGGTAAAGGAATATCCCTGCTGCTTGAGCACCACTTCCAGGGCGCTGATAACCCCCAGTGTGTCAAACGCATCCACGTATCCCATGTGGCTTATGCGGAAAATTTTCCCTTCCATGGAACCCTGCCCGGCGGCAATATTCATGTTAAATTGCTTACGCAGCGCACCGCGGAAGGCTTTGTCATCAAAGCCTGCGGGATAATGAATTCCAGTCACGGAATCCGAGGGGCTGCTCGAAAATATTTTCAGGCCCAGGGCCGTGGCCGCGCTGCGTGTGGCACGGGCCAGCCCCGCTGTGCGCTTCCAGACATTTTCCATGCCTTCCTGCGTGATAAGCTCCAGGGATTTGTGTAATCCGCGCACCAGCGTCACCGCCGGTGTCCAGGGCACATCATTCTCCGCCAGGCTCTTAAGATAGTGCGGCAAACTCAAATACAGATTCGGCTGCGTCACCGATTCCATTTTCTTGCGCGCTT
>JAKAZF010000028.1 GCA_021826605.1 Planctomycetota bacterium
CGTTGACGACGAGCGACAAAGCCCACGGCCCCTTGGCCCCCGCCCGTAGGGTTGGCCTGAAACCGGCCATCTGCGGCGTCGCGTCGGCTCAAGGGGTTTTACGAACCCGGTTCTCGCCGCCGACTCCTGGCATCTGGCCGGTTTGAGGCCAATCCACCCGTAATTACGGGTGGAACAGGGCACTAGCGTTGATCATGATCGCGCTGCCAACCTGCCGGTGGACGGTGAAATGCCGCGCCGCGCGGCGGCATTGGGAGAGCATGTGGATGCGCACCATTCCAGAAACGAGCCTGTGCTGGTGGACGGCCGGGATAATACCGCCAGTGATTATCTCGATCACGGTAATAATAAACGTGGCGTACAGGATCAAAATAATAATACGATCGAATTGCGATTCCGGGGGCCAGACCAACCCGGACGTATCCAAAGGGAGGTGGTGCCAGATACATCGGCCGGGGGCCGGTCCAGAACACCGCATTGGGTGGAGGCATACCGGGGTAATATCGCCAGCCATAGTTGGGATAATAACAGTAATAAACCTCCATCCCTGGATCGTAGTAATATTGATAAGCATACGGGGCCGGCGCGACGACGGTGGCGCTACCATAATAGGCCGCACAGCCGCCAAGCCATATCGAGGCTATGGCCACGAATATGACCATCATCAATAATTTAAAAGCCGGGGTATGCATACGACAACTCCTCATGAATCATCCATCCTGTCCAATTATTATACCCGCGTGGCAGTGTTCTGTGCCAGCCATCATGACGGATGGATTGACTTTCACCCATGCACAGTATATGCTATAGCGTATATGGTACGAGCAGTCAGACAATCCGGTGCGGGCATTCTTGCGGATCGGATGTTCCGGGCGTTTTCCGACCGTACACGCCTGCGTATTTTGCATCTGCTGTTGGGTGGAGAATTGTGTGTGTGCGATTTGGTTCGCGTACTGGAAATATCGCAGCCTAAAATATCCCGCCATCTTGCGTACCTGCGGCGATCCGGACTCGTTGAGGCACGCAAGGATGGACTCTGGATGCACTATCAGTTGGTTCCCGCGGATAATGATTTTCATCAAAGTCTGATCAATTGCCTGCGGCACTGTTTTAACGCTGTGCCGGAATTGAAACGCGATCGTAAAAGGCTGGGACACGCGGCGTGCGGACCGGGATGCCGCGATTGAAGGCGTTTCCGCTTTTTTTTATTTCGATAATATATCTGGATGTGCGTATATGTTTAACAGGAGTGCCCGACCATGACACGCAAACTCAAAATACTGTTTCTCTGCACGGGCAATTCATGCCGCAGTCAGATGGCGGAGGGTTGGGCGCGGCATCTTAAAGGCGATGTCTTGGATGCGTATTCCGCGGGGATTGAAACACACGGCTTAAACCCCAATGCGGTAAAAGTAATGGCTGAAGTCGGCGTGGACATCAGGGGACAGGCATCCAAAAATGTCAATGAATTAATGAATGTTCCATTTGACGCGGTGATTACCGTCTGTGGTCACGCCAATGAAACCTGCCCTGCCTGGCTGGGTAAGAAAACGCGCATCGTGCATATCGGATTTGATGATCCCCCGAAGCTGGCCAAAACAGCCAGGACGCAGGAAGAGGCGCTGGGCCATTATCGGCGTGTACGGGATGAGATCAAAGCGTTTGTGGAGTCGTTGCCACAAGCGATTATGGAATCGGCTGCCACCGTAAATGAATGATGCGATTACTGATGTTTGAGCCGCTGACAGGAGTTGGTTATGTCTGTGCAATGTGAAACAATTGCTAAGCGGGCTGCCGGATCACCCATGGGTTTCTTCGAGCGTTACCTGACTTTATGGGTATTTCTATGCATTGTGGCGGGAATCATTTGCGGGAGGATATTACCGGGAGCATTTCACGCCGTTGGCGGCATGGAAATTGCGCAGGTAAATTTGCCGGTGGCGGTACTGATCTGGATTATGATCATTCCAATGCTGCTGAAAATAGACCTCCGGGCCATCAAATCCGTGGGGCATCACTGGCGCGGCATGCTGATCACGCTGTTTGTAAACTGGGCGGTCAAGCCCTTTTCGATGGCACTGTTGGCATGGGTGTTTATCGGGATTCTTTTTAAGCCCTGGCTGCCGGCCGATCAAATTAACAGCTACATTGCCGGATTGATCATCCTGGCTACCGCACCGTGCACGGCGATGGTATTTGTGTGGAGTCTGCTGGCGCGCGGTGAACCGACCTTTACGCTTTCACAGGTAGCGCTGAATGATCTGATCATGATCGTGGCGTTTGCGCCGATCGTTGGATTGCTGCTCGGCCTGACTTCCATTTCCGTCCCATGGTCCACACTGTTGCTGTCTGTACTGCTGTACATCGTGGTGCCGCTGATTATCGCCAACGCTCTGCGCCGCTTGATATTGCGCCGATCCGCGGGGGAATTGAAACTTCAACGTTTCACCCAGACACTTCATCCCGTGGCTCTGCTGGCGCTGTTGGCCATGCTGGTGTTGCTCTTTGGTTTTCAGGGAGGCCGGATTGTCGCACAGCCACTGGTCATCGTATTGCTGGCTATTCCCATCATCATCCAAGTATATTTTAATTCCGCACTGGCGTACCTGCTGAATCGGGCGGCGCGTTCCGCCCATTGTGTCGCCGGGCCTTCCGCGCTTATTGGGGCAAGCAATTTCTTTGAATTGGCGGTTGCGACGGCCATTGCCTTGTTCGGGTTCCGCTCCGGCGCGGCGCTGGCTACCGTCGTGGGTGTGCTGGTGGAAGTGCCCGTGATGCTATCCGCGGTGGCTCTGGTCAATCGCACGCGTCCATGGTATGAGCGGCGAAAAGGCGTCGTGCCGCAGGAACAATGTTGCCCGAATCTACAGGCTTCGACGGCGCAGGCATCGGTTTGATCCACGTTGATGAGTGTGAATAATTTTCAGGAGACCCAACATTGTATCCTGGACTTTGTTGATCCTTGATCCATGCGCATTGAACAAGTACAGCGTTTAGGGCGATACGGCGACGGACTATTGGATAATAATAGCTTTGACGCTATCATTGAGTCATGGTGAGCCTTGTCATTACCCCGGATGCGCAGGAGCAGTTCAAGGGTCTGCCCAAGACGGTGCGGGCCAGTATTATGGTAGTGCTGGAACGGCTTGCCAGGTGGCCGGAGGTCAGCGGAGCCAAGCCACTGCGCGGGGTGATGTCCGGTAGCTACCGAATTCGGACTGGTGATTACCGCGTGATCTTTCGCGTCCATGCGGATGTAATTACTGTGATGCGGATAGGAATTCGCCGCGACGTTTATGAAGATTAAACAGGTGACATTATGGCTAATGTGATTGAGATTAAAGGCGAGCGTTTTTTTTTACTACCGGAATCGGAGTACCTGCGAATGATCGAACAGAGCCTCGAGTCGGCGGGGCTGCTGCCGGCCTATCCGCCGCGTGATCGCTCCGGAAATTGCCCAGCGCTGGATTTTGCCCGGGTGAATCTGGCACGCGAAATTATCCGTGATCGAACAGCCTGTGCTTTAAGCCAGCGCGATCTTGCGCTACTGGTCGGTGTGCCTCAATCAACGGTAGCCAGGGTGGAATCGGGTAAGGTCAGCCCGACAGTCCGTATGGTTGAACGCATCGAAGCGGCACTGCTGCGAGCGGCGAAGAAGCGCCGGGCACAGACACCGCGGGGTAGATCGTCCGAAACAAATTGGAAACGATAACGAAATTCAGCCTCGTGTCATAATCCCATTTCACAACTCCTTAAGTCGGCGGCATTGTGCCGCCGTGGAAGGCTGGCGAGTATTCAGTATTATTAACCACAAACACTGAAAAAAGCCTACGATTTATGGAAACTGTATTTTTTCTTTCGCGCTCTGCGGCGTACCATCGCCCCGCCCAAGGTCGGGCTACCGACGGCACCGGACTGAACATGCTTATGGCTGCTTCCTTCCGGACCTGACCAGGTTCACAGTCAACCCGTGCATCGGGCCCGACCATGGCCGGGGCGCACGCGCCAAACATGGATCATAACCGCAATTGCCAGATGCCGCCAATTTTTGCGATAACATTCTCCCGCAGAGTACCCGAGTCGGCTTATGTCAAATTCACCGGCATGATGACATACAGGAAATTCGAACCGGCCCGCAATAGACCGGGCTTGGCGGCGGATTTAAGTTCCAGCGTTACTTCTTCCGTTGTCGCAACTTTCAAGGCATCGAGCAGATATTGCGGATTAAAGCCCACATCAAGCGATTCTCCGGAAAATTCAATCGCCATTTCCACCTTGGCCTCGCCGACATCCGGAGAGCGGCCTGAAATGGTCAGCACTTTCGAATCAAAATTGAGACGAACCGACCGTGAATCATCATTCGTCAACAGTGCCGCCCGGCGAACCGCGCTTTGCAATTTGTCACGATTTAAGCTGGTCTTGCGATCACAATCTTTCGGAATCACATCCTGGTACGGAGGGAAGGCACCCTCTACCAGGAGAGCGCTGAATGTTGCGGTCGGTTGTGTCACCGGCTTGGCCTTATCCCCTTCCGCGGCAACCAGGGCGGGCAGAATCCGCCCGAAAATCTTATTCTCACGGAATTGCAGATCAACCGTGCTTTCCCGCACGGTCAGCAGCCGCTCCAGCAATACCAACGCTTTAATCGGCACAACCGCGGAAACATCCTTGCTTTCACCACCATGCGCTTCATCACGGGTTTGTGAAAGTCGATGGCCATCGGTAGCAACAAGCGAAAGTTTTTTTCCTTTGCGTTCAAACAGCACACCGTTGATCGCATAACGGCTCATTTCCTTGGCGGCGGCAAAGCGGGTTCGATCCAGCATGTCTTTGAGGGCACCGGCGGTAATGGAAAAATCCGGGTCGCCTTCAAATCCGCCGACCGGTGGAAATTCGTCGGGGTTGAACCCCAGCAGCGTAAAGGTGCTGTCCGATCCCTTAATGGTCGCTTTTTCGCCTTCAGTATCCAGCGTAATGGTTTCATCCGGTGAATTATTGACGATCTCACTTAGTTTGCCAGCGGGCAGCAGAACATTGCCCTCCTGGCCGATTTCAACTTGAGGGATCGTTGTTTCCAGCGTCATTTCCAAGTCCGTGGAGACCAGGCGGATGGCCTTGTCCCGCCCATTGGCCACGGTACTGATGCGCACGCATGAGAGCACCGGCTTGGGCGAACGGGTTGGTACCACGCTGCAGGCAAGTGCGAGAACTTCCACAAGGGCTTGACGATTGACGATGGCTTTCATGCTTTATTTCCTGACAAAAAGGCCTTCAATTCATTCCTGATCGCCCGCCACGGCGCGCCAGCGCGCTGGAGGTTAAGACGATAATATGGAATAGTAATATCCCAAGACCAAAACGACAACACCTCGAAGAGTTTGTGTCGAAGAGTTTGTGAGGGGAGGTTGGGCGTGGCAATAAATCCGGGCATCCGTGGCGGCGGCGGCCGCAGAGCAGAGAATAGTAGAGAGTTGAGCAGTAGAGCACGTTCTTACAACGAGCAACGAACAACGAGAAACGAGCAACATGCCACAAATGAATCAATGAATAATGAGTAATGAATAGAACGGGGTTTGGGGCGCTGCGCTTCAACGAAACGCTACGCTCAACGAGAACCGAGCAACAAGAAACGCTACTACTTTCTCAACACCGACGACGGCCGCGGAAAACGCGCGGTGCAAGCACGCGCGGCTAAATGGGGATGGGGCTTCCCAGCACCACGGTTCGGATTTATTGCCACGCTCAGGGCGATTCCGTCGCACGCCTCCGCATTTGAAATTCGCAATTTTCCGCTATGTGGTCGTGGCGCGAACAGTATGGATCAGAAAAACGCGGTAATGCGGGTAGGTGAATCTCCGTATCGTCATATCCGTAAACGCCCTAAACGCTCATCAAGGAAAGCATGGATCACCCGGTAGTGCCCGGCACGCAAAATGGGTAAAAAGCACTCATGATTCGGATCGGAAGTAATCAGTAATGACAATGGTTTGCTGCACTTGTCAGGCGGAATAACGGCACTGAAAGAACTGGTCGGATCAGCGGGCGGACAAACACTGCCGACATGCGTAAACCGGCACGGGCATCGCAGATGATGTGTGTAAAAAGCGCTTGTGTTTTCAAGCCGCCGTTCCAACAATAGGAAAACAGGCTGCGGAAATATGGATCGCTCGGCGTTCCGGGGCGGATGCTGAAAACCGTTGAGCGAGGAAGATTGCTCGTGCAATTTTGTGCGCGGAAAGGATGTCGTTATGCCATCGTCCTGGAGTCAATGGAAGCAATTTTTAGCAACCCATGCCAAAAGCGCCGCGATGACCGGCGTACTGGCTTTGTTTTTAGCGGTATACATCGCCTTGACGCGGAGCCACTATCCAGGGGGAGGTGCCGCCACGGCGGGTCACGTCGCCGCGCCGATTCCTGGTGTCTTTCATCCATTCGGATTTTTATATACAGCAACGTTCACCCCCTTTGAACGCTATGCCATGTTTGCCGTTCTGATTATCGCACTGGCCGGCCTGGCTTATGCGGGCTTCCTCATGCGTATTATTCGACGGGCGGACCATGGGACCGAGAAAATGCGGGAGGTGGCCCACGCCATCCGACAAGGTTCGATCGCTTATCTTGGAAGACAACGCCGGACGCTTTTCCCGCTGATTATCCTGATCACAATTATTCTTGTCGGCACCGCCAGTTGGACCACTGCCGCCGGTGCCAGCCTCCCCATTGGCCGCGGTATCGCCTTTCTGATGGGGTCTTTGTTTTCCATGGCCGTAGGCACGATTGGTATGCTCATGGCCACCGAAGGCAATGTGGTCGTAGCCGCCGCCGCTCGCAAAGGCTTTGGCCACGCCATGCAACTGGGGTATCGCACCGGCACGGTCACGGGCATGCTCAATGACGGCCTTGGCCTGCTGGGGGCCACAACCATTTTCATGTATTTTGGTGATCGCGCGCCCGAGGCGTTGTTGGGGTTTGGATTCGGCGGAACCCTGCTGGCGCTGTTCATGCGCGTTGGCGGCGGAATTTATACCAAAGCGGCGGACGTTGGAGCGGATCTGGTGGGCAAGGTTGAAAAAGACATCCCAGAAGATGATCCACGCAACGCCGCCACCATCGCCGATAACGTTGGTGATAATGTCGGCGACTGCGCCGGTATGGCCGCCGATATTTTTGAAAGTTATGAAGTCACCATGGTGGCGGCGATGATTTTAGGATGGGCCAGCTTCGGCCACATCGGCATGATCTTTCCGCTGTTAGTCCGGGCCGTGGGTGTGTGTTCAGATATGATCGCCACCTTCAGCGTCCGTGCCGCCGATAAAGGCTCGGACAAAGATGCCATGGCCGCCATCAATCGCGGTTATCGCCTCGGAGCTGTTATCAGTACCGTGGGGTTCCTGCTGGTTGGATTTTTCTATCTCCGGTATGGCGCGGCGGCCATCGCTGAAAATCCAAGCCTGGTCGGCATTCTGCATGCCGCGCCCTGGTGGGCCAATTTTGGAATTCATGGCCTGGACATGCGGCCCGCGGAGGCCACCTTCATCGGAGTTATTCTGGCTCTTACGCTCAACTTGTCCACCGAATATTTCACCGGAACCCATGAGCCTCCCGTGGATTCGCTGGTGAAGTCCTGCGCCACCGGCCATGCCACCAACATTATCGCCGGCCTGGCGGTGGGTCTTGAAAGCTCTGTGAGCGCCATCGTGATTATTGCGTGCTGCCTTACAGCCAGCAGCCTTATTTTTTACGGCACCAACCCCATATTCGTCGCCTATGGCATTGCCATGGTCGGTATCGGTATGTTAACGCTCGCGGGCAATACCCTGAGCATGGATGTGTTTGGCCCGGTTGCGGATAATGCCAATGGCATTGGTGAAATGGGCTATGACGCGGAAGAAATGGGGGCGCAGCAGCACAGTGCGGCGCGGCAGGTTCTTGCTGATCTTGACGCCACGGGCAACACCACCAAAGCCCTGACCAAGGGGGTGGCCATTGGTTCGGCTGTGATCGCGGCGGTAAGTTTGTATGCGTCGTTTATTACGCTGGTTGCCACCGGCGGTATATCCGACCATGCCCGTATCAGCGGTGAAGCCTATAAGGTGATTTCCGGTATCATGACTGTCGCGAGTCCCAAACTGCTCGTGGGTCTGCTGCTGGGTGGTGCCGTACCATTCCTCTTTAGTTCCATGACAATTCGTGCGGTGGGTCGGGCGGCATTTCTTATTGTGAAGGAATGTCGGTTGCAGTTTCAGGATGAAAAAATCTGGAGCGGCGAGACCAAGCCCGATTATGGCCGGGTGGTCAACATCTGCACAGCCACCGCCCAGCGCGAATTGATCGGCCCCGGATTCGTGGCCATTCTTTCCCCCATTCTCGTCGGTTTCCTGCTGGGTGTTGTGGCATTGGCTGGATTTCTGGCCGGGGCCATTCTTTCCGGACAATTATTGGCGGTATTCATGACCAACTCCGGCGGCGCGTGGGATAACGCCAAGAAAACCATCGAAGATGAACCACGCAATTCGAAGGCCAATACCGGCAAAGGCTCGGAACGCCACAAGGCCGCGGTGACCGGTGATACCGTCGGTGATCCGCTCAAAGACACCGCCGGCCCCGCCATCAACCCGCTTCTAAAAGTTATGAACATGGTGGCGCTGCTGGCACTGCCTTTGATGATTCCGTTTGATGCATCACTGTGGCGGGCCGAATCGACCTTAAGCAAAAACGTTGTCGTCCATCCACTAAGCACGCATCCGTGGATCGCGGCAACTGTTGGCGTACTGGCCATCGCAGTGATCGCCTGGGCGGTTTACCGTTCCAAACATGAGACCAAAGAAATGCTGGAAATGGAGCATCAGTTGGAATCCGTGTGATGTTGTGATGAAGGTGACGGATGTTCAGAATTCATAAATTCAATTGGATGTCGCGCAATGCGATGATCGGTCATGGGGTTAAGTTCCACGCTACGGTGCTGATCTCCCTGCTGGCCTTCATCGGATTACTGCTATGGGCGGTGGCATTCTTCGCTTTGGCCGGAAACAAATCACTGCTGGCGCTGGCCGCTCTGGCGTTTGTCTTCGGCCTGCGCCACGCCATGGACGCCGACCATATCGCCGCCATTGACAGCATCACCCGACGGCTTTTATATGAAGGGCGGCAGCGCATTTCCGTCGGACTTATGTTTTCACTGGGGCATTCCACGGTCGTGATCGGCCTGTCGCTTTTGCTGATTTTAAGCATCCAGCAGGTGCGCGCGTCGCTGGGCCACCTGATGACCTTTGGCGGAATTTTCGGTGGAGCTGTATCCGCTCTGTTGCTACTGGTGGTGGGAGCCGCCAATCTCACCGCCCTCTGGAAATCCATTGGCAACGCCCAAACCAGGGCCGTTGATACCACGCCCGCGGATAATCTTTCGCCCGCTTCCGGCGGCTTTTTTTCATTGCTTCTGGGGCGCGTGTTGCGGCTTGTTGATTCCAACTGGAAAATTTATGGCATCGGATTTCTCTTTGGCCTGGGCTTTGATACAGCCAGCGAAATCGCCATTCTGGTCATCTCCGCCGGAGCCGCCTCGCGCGGAATGCCGCTGTGGCACTGCCTGCTGTTTCCGCTGTTGTTCACCGCGGGAATGACCCTCATTGACACGGTCGATAATATTTTAATTCTGTCCGCATGTAAATGGGCGTTAGCCACGCCACGCGGCACCCGCTATTACAATGCCGCCATGACCCTTACCACGGTGCTTATGGCCCTGGGAATCGCGGTCATTGAAAGCTGGGGGCTGTTCCTGCCGGGCCGCTCCGGCTCCACCGGTGGCGGCGGAATTATCTCCTGGGTAACAATACTCAACAATCACTTCGCGGCCCTGGGTGCGGCGTTTGTCGTCGCCACCGCCCTGATCTGGTTAAGCCTCTGGCTGCTCTACAAGCTCCGCGCTATTTCCACACCACAGCCCACCAATGGATGATCCATCGCTTCCGGACAACCCGCGGCCGTGAAGGAAGACGGCGGATTACGCGGGT
Source organism: Planctomycetota bacterium (assembly GCA_021826605.1). Next base: position 10,011 of record JAKAZF010000028.1, read on the forward strand.
TTCGCAAATACAAATGAATGGAGCACCGCATCGCAAGACAGGGCTTTACTGATGGCCTCCCATCGTGTTCATGTGCTTAGCGTAACATGATGCTTCACAAACATAATGTTTGACAAGCATCATGTTGCGTGTGATGCCTCAATACTGACGCGGGAAATTCCGTTTGGAGAAAGTTCCCGTTCAACGAAGAAAACCCGCTATCGCATACAGGACCCGGCGTTGCGGTTCTGGTTCCGCGTTTATTCACCGTATCGGACGCGATGGCAACGCTATACCAAGGCGGAGAAACTTCAATTACTGCGCGACCATGCTTCGACAGTGTTCGAGGATTTTTGCCGTGAACGCTACCCGGGAGCGTCCCGCTACTGGGAACGCGATCTGGAGTGTGATTTTGTTCGAACCCAAGAGCATAACCGGGAACCAGCACGAGCTGTGGTTTCAGAGGTAAAGTGGAAACATCTTACGACGATTGAACGATCTGAGTTGGAAAAGCGGCTTACCATGTCATGGCAACGGTGCGGCCTGCGGCACAGGTTTGAAGCCGTCACATTCGAAGTGCTGGATGCGAACGTTTTGAAAACAGCGCAAGCCGATCAATAAACTCCATGCACAGCCGTTATCAGGAGTCCTCCCTGATCTGGTTGAGCCGCTGGGCGCTCTACCGTCTGCGCGCAATGCCCACTGCACAACCGACCGCTGGCTAGTCGTTTGGAGTTGTACCAAGCCCGGCCACCGCCCTCGACATTTTCGTCGAAGCCCCAAACGCGCCCGTTAGGAAACCGAGCGCATCGATGGACAACGCGGCGAATGATTTTAGTTCGCCAAGCGGGCAATCTCCCGCGTGCCTTCGTGCGAATCATATTTGCACTCTTCGCGGATCGGCGGGGAGAGAATTCGGCGATCAGCCAATATTTTCACCGCCCCGCTCCGGCAATTAGAGCACCGACAGTTCTCGTATATCTTAATGAGGGAGCCGAGTGCTTGAGCTTGTGGATTGGCGGCGAAAACGTCGAGCGAATCATACGCCACGCAGTGGAAATCGTCCTCATTGGCGGAGGCATCCATCAGTGACTCAATAAGAAGATGATCACCCTCACGGTAATTTTTGATAAGAAGAGGAATGGAGCCTTCGGGATGATCTCCACCGCGTTGGATAATATCGACGGCTAATGCGTGAATCGCGTCGCTTCGTAGAAGCCTTAGTGAACGCCTTGCCGCCGACGCCACGTCCTTATTTGTTGAGAGCGCGAGATCGATCATTCTCTTAATGTCGAGCGGGAAGGCCCGGTGGGAAAAAATGCGAAGGTAAGCGGCGAGCAGCGCATCATCCTGCTCCATGAGAAGATCTCTGGCGGCCATGCGAATACAATCGTCCGGAGCGCTTTTGCCCCAAAAGAATAGCCACGTCCGCGTAACGTCGCCGTGGGTCGATAGGATCAGGTCCCGCATTTGTTGGTACGTGAAGCTGCGGTAGTCCGTCCGAGGTTGTTTGCTCCTCCGTTGCATCGTCCTCTCAACTTCCTCAATGTAGCGATGAATATTGGAATTGCTCCGGGCGGCTTCACGGAGTGATGAGATCACTTCGGGGCCAAGGGCCCGCTGTGTTTCCTGCAGGAAATAATCGTCCTCATGGTAACCGGTACCTCTGTCCATCCATCCGCCAATCTGGTCCAGAACGAATAACACGCCGTTCATCCCGTCGAGCTTGACAAACTCCTCCGCGCCGATGGATCGCTCCTCCGCGTCGCCCTTCCTAAACTTCTCGTAGAGCGCATCTCGCGATCGCGCAAAGCCCGCCTGCGCAAAAAGGCGATTAAGGCTAAACAGATGGCTGGTATCAAAAAATTCCTGCGACGCCATCAGCCCCGTCGCGGCAATTTCAGAAAAATGGTCGAGGCTGTCGGTTCGAAGAACGATCTCATAAGCATATTCCGCCCGGCTGCCCTCACATTGCGCATCGTAAGCGGTGTTGTGCAGGCACACATTCGTGATAGCTTCCTCGT